>JAAYYB010000009.1 GCA_012515615.1 Fibrobacter sp. | reverse complement strand
TTAACCATGTTATGATCATCCTTGCGGCTGAACTCCATAAGACGGTTGGATAATTCAGCAGCATGTTTGGATGCAGAAATGATTATATCGACGTAGACATTTTCTTCTTTTGCAGAGCAGAAATCCTGACGCATTATCTCTGCGCACCCCAGAATACTTCCTATCTTGTTGTTCAAGTCATGAGCGACTTTGCCTGACAGTCTTCCTATAGCATCCATCTTCTGGGTTTCAAAAAGCCGGCGCTGTAGTTCCATTCTCTCTTTTTCGGCTTTTTTATACTTTGTAATGTCAAAGATGACACCCTGACTCCCCTGAAAAGCAGCTTCTTTGCTGTTATGTTCCCGGGTTTTCTTGTAATTATAAAAACCTTCCACAGCAATTATTCCAGTCACATCCCCTACCAGGATCTTTACACCATTCCTGTCCTTTGCCATTAGGCGTACTTCCAGATTTTTTGTTCTGCGGTCACCCGTTCGGCGTTCGTCAAATAATTTAGGGGCTTTTTCAACACCGGTTTTTTTTCCCTCAAATCTGGGCAGAACAACGGCTCTGGCAACTCTTTCATATTCCTCTTGAGACATAATGGTAGAAAAATGTTTCCCGATTAACTCTTCAGGCTTATAGTGCAGGATGTCATCTACGGCTCTGTTTATGAATACAAAATGGCCCTGTACATCGAGTATATAGATTATTGCAGCAGTTATTTCCGTTATCCGCCCAAGACGTTCACTCAGGCACTCATTTTCATAACGAAGTCTCTCAAGCTCATCGAGCAGCGCATCGTTCTTCTCTTTACTATGCATCATTACTCCACATCAAAGCACATTATTCAAAATATAATTGAGTCTTTATTATAACATAACCATGTGTTTTGTTCAAGTCTTTAAGAGGGGCCGACGGGGACACTGGCCACAGTTCATTGCTTACAGAAATAATGGAGTAGCAGAGCAAAACCGTATATAACCCAACTTATTCATTCTGGAAGGAACTAAGTGCGTTTAGACCTTGTAGCAGGAAGGTTTGAACAAATCGCAGGTGTACCACACTGGTGGTACATCAAAATTTGTGAAAGCCTTTATGCACAAGGGATATGTGCAATTCGCACTGATCCCCGGGTGCATAAGTTTTTTATAATGTAATGCCGGCTTCAATTTCGTTCAGAGCCGGCTACCAATAATAAAAATGAATCTTAAACTAAATACCTTCTTTGATATTTTCCGGGGACTTAGGGTGCTCAACTTCAGGTATAAGGTACCACCCTGCCAGATAGGTAAGAACGCCCGGCCACACTGCAGTAAGAATAGTGACAAACACAAATACCAGACGTACCAGTGTCACATCAAAATTGTAGCTGTCTGCAAGGCCCGCACATATTCCGGCAATTTTCTTTCCCTCTCTTAACCTGTATAGCTTTTTCATGAACACCTCCTTATGCTATTGTTCAGTACAGTGCTGTAACCGTTTATACAATTCTTCTCTCCGGTGGCGCAAAAGAGGCAACCGGTTTCTTGTCTCTTCTAAGGCTTCCGGCTTAAGATCCACAATCAGAATCTCTTCATTTTCACCGGCTTCCCCGAGAATTTCACCCCATGGGGAAACTACCATAGAGTGGCCATAGGACCTGTATGAGGAGCTTCTGTTTTCACCTTGCGAAATTGCGGCCAGAAAAAACTGATTCTCCACAGCCCTGGCGCGCATAGTAATATGCCAGTGAACAGGCCCGGTAATCTTGTTGAAAACCGCTGGAACAAGCATCAATTCTGCTCCGCAAAGAGCTGCGTGCCTGGCCATTTCCGGAAAGCGGATATCATAGCAGATAATTATCCCTATACGCCCCAGTTCGGTATTGACAACAGCCATATGGTCACCAGGCGCAAACACGTCCGACTCTTTTACATGAAGTCCTTTAAAATCCACATCGAAAAGATGACATTTATCGTACGACAACAACTCTTCTCCAGAGGGGCTTATCAGACAAGAGCGATTCAGCAAGTTGCCGTTTTTTTTATATGCCATGGTTCCGGTGCACAGAAACACACCTGCTTTTACAGCTGCATTCTTCAGCTGGTCAAATGTGCTCTCCCACTTCTCAGAAGCATCCCTCAAAGCAGATAATTCATATGGATGGTAGAACATTTCAGGAAGTGAAATAAGGGAAGCACCACTGAGAGCCGCTTCAGCTATCATGGAAACGGCCCGTTTAACATTTGCCCCCAGATCGTATCCGGGGGTTATCTGGCAGAGGGCAATCTTAAAATGCGTCATTTTTAAAACACGCTGCTTTTTATTCCCATTTCTTTTTCTTGAACTTTGCGGGGATTTCGTACACTCCCTCTGGTGCGCTTGACTCTTTTACTTCGGTCACATCAGTTTTAGTCTGTGACTCCTGCCCCATTATTTTTGTGCTGGCTGTAGAGGAAACGACAAAACCTTTAATTTTTTCCGCCTCAGCCATCATGTTCCCGGCCATTTCCTTAAGCGCTGGATTCTGGGCGAAAAGTGACGCGCTGAATTTTTTCAGTAGCTCGGAAGATACCTTTATGTCCTCTGTGGCCCACATTTCTGTCACTGTTTTGCCACCTGCAATTTCAACGATCTGGTTGTACCTGTTGCACGTCCAGGAGCGGATCTCTTTGCTCTCATTTGCCGCTTCAACAGTCACCTTCATTTTCATCATGTTGGCAAAAGCGGCCGGTAATCCCGCCATACTCTCCTGCTCCCCTGAAGCGGCAGATGGAGTCAGTGTGGAGAGGGGAACTTCCATATAGGACTTCTTCTTGTTATCTATCAGATAAGCAACGTCTTTATCAAGCCTGATAATTGTTGTCTGAGAGGGACTCTGTTTCACAAGTTTATCCCCACTGATCCAGTATGTCGACTCTTCCGTTTCGCTTTTTTGTTTATTACCGGAGCCGTTCACTGTCACGGTCTGTTCTTTAATAAAAATATCCGCTCTGAGACTTACAGTTACCGCAAAGATGATTGCAACACTGAAAACTTTAAATTTACCCACAATGGACTCCTTGTTAAGCAATTACAGATAAATTACAGTAAACATTAATATAATAAGGGCTAAGCAGTGCGACTCATATATTATCTTTGAATTCAGATTCAACAGCATGGGATTGCCGACTCTTGATAATCAGATAATTAAAGGAGTGTCTATGATAGTTACTACTGTAATGGTACAAGTCAAGCCTGAACATATTAAGGGCTTCATTGATGCGACAATAAAAAACCATCAGGAGTCCATCAAGGAACCCGGGAACAGGCGGTTTGATGTTCTTCAAAGCGATGATGATCCTGCGTCATTTCTCCTTTACGAAGCATACGATTCAGAAGAAGCAGCACGGGCACATAAAAATACTGCCCACTACCTTGCCTGGCGCGATGCTGTCGTAGACTTTATGGCTGAGCCACGAAAAGGGATCAGGTATAAAGCCATAAGACCAGTGTAATCATAAACTATTTACAGAAGAAATGAACGTGCAAAATTTCCAATTTTATCGCACCCCCGGGATTTTATTCGGACCGGGCCAAAGAAAAAAAGCCGGTGGAGCAGCTGCTGCATACGGAAAAAACCTCCTCGTAATTAACGGAGCAGAGTCACTGAACTCCTCAGGAATGAAAGAGGAGATCTGGACTCTTTTTGAAAACTCCGGATTGAAATTTAACGAATATCAGTTCTCCGGCGAGCCATCTCCTGAGATGATTAATGAGATCGTAAAAGAGAATCTGAATGTAAAGATTGACGTTGTGATAGGAATCGGAGGAGGAAGTGTAATCGATGCGGGCAAGGCGGTTTCCGCAATGCTTACAATTGGTGAACCGGTAGAAGAATACCTCGAAGTAGCGGGCACAAAAACTCATCCGGGAAGTAAAGTTCCATTTATCGCAATGCCGACAACATCAGGGACAGGAAGTGAGGCCAGCGCAAACGCTGTTTTGAGCCGTACCGGCCCTGACGGTTTTAAAAGATCTCTGCGGCATCCCAATTTCGTTCCTGATCTGGCAATTGTTGATCCGGAGCTCACAATCTCCTGTCCATCAAAAATCACTGCAGCATGCGGCCTTGATGCATTGACACAATTAATCGAATCGTACGTCTCACCAAAAGCATCCCCCTTCACCGATGCACTTGTGGAAAGCGCTCTCCCAAAGATCAGAGGGAACCTGCTGAAAGCAGCTTTTGAGGAAAGCGAAAACATTGAGGTCAGGACCTCAATGTCCTATTCATCGCTTATATCAGGAATCACCCTGGCCAACGCGGGATTGGGAGTAGTTCACGGAATCGCATCAGCTGTAGGCGCACTTTTTCCTGTCCCGCATGGAGTCGTTTGCGGTACGCTCCTGAAAGCAGCCACAGAGAAAACCATTCAGAAGCTCAAGTCACTCGACCCGTCATCTGAAGCCCTGAGAAAGTACGCCCGGGCTGGATTTCTCCTCAACGATGTTTCCTTTTCCGATACATTAACCGGGCTCCAGCTTCTCATCAGGAAACTGCAGGAATACACCGAACGTCTTGAGGTTCCGCTACTTTCTGAATATGGCATAAAAGCTGCGGATCTGGATAAAATTATCCGGGACAGCGGAAACAAGGAAAATCCGGTTAAACTCGATGCCGCCGAAATGAGTGAAATAATACGGGAAAGGATAGCAGCCTGATTACTCTTTCAGCCAACATGTATTTTCATGGTTCCTGCAATTCTTCAAAAGCAGTTTCGTACTTTGATTGTTCATTCAATTACAAATTGGAGAAAAAACCGTCATGAGAATTCTTTCCCCTTTGATGTTTCTGATTCTGATTTCCGGAGCATCCGCGAGTGATCTGCACATACCAGTTCAGTATGATACTCTTAAAAACGGACTCAGAGTCATAGTGGTGCCAGATACTAATGTCGCGGTTGTTTCCTGCAGGTTGTATTACTTTGTAGGATCAATGTACGAAGGCCCCGGTACAACCGGTCTCTCCCACATGTATGAGCACATGATGTTTAAAGGGACTAAGAGACTGGGGACCAGGTCCTACCAGAAAGAGGTTCCTATCATGAAATCCATCGATTCTCTTGCTGAAAAGATGGAAAAAGAACGTCTCCTTAACAGGCCAGAATCAGATTCCCTTATTCAAGTCTACCGCACAGGAATTTTTAGTCTCCTGGAGAAACAGCGGAATTTCATCAAAAAAGATGAGATCTGGGAGCTTTATCAGAATAACGGTGGAACAAGCCTCAACGCCTGGACCTCAGATGACATGACCGCCTACATAGTCACATTGCCTAAAAACAAGGTATCACTGTTTTACTGGATCGAAGCTGACAGGATGAGAGATCCCGTGCTCCGGGAATTTTACAGTGAGAGGGACGTGATAGCTGAAGAACGCAGGATGAGGTACGATAACCGTCCTGTAAACCGTTACTGGGAAAGGCTCAATTCAATTTTTTATATAGCTCACCCTTACGGTACGCCTACAATCGGCTGGATGTCTGACATTCAGGCATACACCCGCGATAAGATGGAAAACCATGTGAGACGTTTTTATACACCCGACAATGCGCTTCTGGTGCTGGTGGGAAATATCAACCCGTCAACTGCCATGAAAGACATAAACACCTATTTTGGTTCAATTCCGCGCGCATCCACGCCCAAGCAGGAAATTGTGACCCGGGAACCGGAACCTGCAGGTGTGACCAGATTCACAATGCATGAGCAGGCAGAGCCGCGGATCGACATTCTGTTTCATACGCCTGGATATCCCCACGACGATCTTTACAAGCTCGACATAGTCGAAGGGATCTTCTCCGGGCGCAGCGGAAGGCTTTACAGACGTCTGGTGGATCAGGAAGGGCTGTGCACCGATGCCGGCGCGCAGAACAGCTACAGAATTCAAGATGGGGAGTTCCATGTCTGGGCCGAACTCAAAAACGATACCGACCCCCAGAAAGTGGAGAAAATCATCCTCGAAGAACTGAAAAAAGCGGCCACAGAAAAACCTTCAGGAAAAGAGATGATGAGAATATCAAATGAGATCCGCATGTCATTTGTAAGTGGCCTTAAGAGCCTTGAGGGGATCTCCGACAGACTCGCATGGTTTGAGCGGCTCAGAAGCTGGAAGGATCTTCTCTCCTACCCCGAAAAAATAGCCGCACTTAAACCCGATGAAATCCCTCAGGCAGTAAGCCAGTGGCTTAACCCTGAGATGATGACTGTAGGGAAGTTATTACCTGTAAAAGCCAGCACCGTACCCACAACAAATAAACCCGAAAAGAAATAACGTCCATAGAGAGGACTCTGATAAATGAAATTGTCTTTGAAATGTTCAGCTTTTCTGTTTCTGATACAGATTACGGTTTTCTCAATCTCAGCCCAGAAAGTACCGAAATTGCCCTCCCACCCCTCAGGGCTTAAATACGACTCACTTAAATGGAGTGTTCCTACGGGGGAGCCTTACCGTTTAGAGATGAAAAACGGGATGATCGCATACATCGCAGAGGATTCTCTGCTGCCTCTGGTGCAGATAACCGGCTACATCAGGCACGGTTCACTATCTGATCCCGCAGGTAAAGAAGGCCTCTCTTCGCTCCTGGCCACGCTTATGCGCTCCGGGGGCACAAAGAAATTTCCGGCTGATACCCTCGATGAGCTAGTTGATCTCATGGCCATGAAATTTTCCTTCTCCTCAGGAGAAACACAGTTTAAGTTCAATGCCTCTTTTCTTTCAGAGTATACAAATGAAGCACTCGATTTACTGCAGCAGCTTCTGTTCCACCCGGTATTTGAGGAAAGAAAGCTGGAAAAAGAAAAAAAGATTTATCTGGAAGCAATCCGCCACCGGTTTGATAATCCCGGACCTACTCTCATCGCAGCATATCAAAAAATTATGTATCCCGGTGAAGAGTCATCCAGACTGGCATCGCAAAACTCTGTAAAGAGCATAACCAGAGATGATCTTTTGAAGCTTCACAAAAATATTTTAAAACCTGAAAACATTATCTTTTCGGCATCAGGCAGTTTCAAAAAAGACAGCATTATCTCTCAGATTGAGGCCGCGTTCCCGAAAAAAAGCGTTCTCTCCGCAACTACTTTTCCACCTGTCGATGTAAAACCGGCAGTCAAATGTCTGCTTGTAAACAAACCGATGTCCCAGGCGTATGTGCGAATCGGACTGCCTCTGTTCAAACGTCCACATCCTGATTACTACGCCATGTCTGTCCTCAATATGATCCTGGGAGGTGGTGGATTCACATCAAGACTAGGCACAAAAATCCGCTCTGATGCCGGTCTGACCTATTCCATCTACTCACATGCGGAATCTAATTACAACTACTCCGGAACTTTCTTTATTGATTTTTACACTAAGAATTCCAGCTTCGCACAAGCCGTAGCCCTCACGATTGATGAGGTTCGAAAAATTGCGGAAACCGGGGTTACAGAAGAAGAATTGATGCATGCCAAATCCTCTCTTATAAACGAGCTTCCATCCATGTTCCGCTCTCCCTACGACATTGTATCAACCTATGCCTGGAACGAGTATTATGGAAGACAAGCTGATCACTACAAAGTGTATGCCGATAAATTAAAGGCTATTACCAGAGACGAGATTAAAGATGCAGCTAAAAAGTATCTTAAAACCGAAAACTTTACTTTCATTGTTGTTGGGGATACAGATGCTCTGATGAAGGTTAAGGATGACAAGTTCACTCTCTCCACAATGGAATGCAAAACTATTCCTGCAGACTCCATTCCGGCACTTCCCTGAAATAATCAGAAAGGATAAAAGATGAAAGTCGCAATCGTAATCCACACACAATCGGGGCACACGACACAATTTGCAAGAGCGATAGCCTCGAAATTCAACCAGAACGGTCATGAATGTGATGTAATGCTTCTGCGGACAACAGGGCAGGTTTCACCCGGATCCAGAAAATTTACTATAAAGAATCCGCCTGAGATTTACGGCTACGATGCGGCTCTGTTCGGTGGCCCCGTATGGGCTTTCAGCGCCTCCCCTGTAATAAAGTCCTACCTGGGCCAGCTTAAAAACCTCAAATGTAAAAAAGTCATGAGCATCGCAACCAAAGGCCTTCCCTTCTCCTGGACCGGTGGATCACGTGCCCTGAAGCAGATGGATCAGGAACTTGAAGCCTCGGGCGGGACAGTTCTACCGGGAGAGGTTCTTCATTTTTTCTTCAAAGCTAACCAGAAAAAGATGAATTCAGCTGTAGAACGTATTTTTAAAGCATTTACAGACTGATACACTAAAACAGCAGCATGGTCATTTCCCGGCCATGCTCAAAAACCACTAGCCAATTTCAAAGTACCTCGTTCATTGCCCCGGTTCTGTAGCCATGCAAGTCAAGCGAGACATATGTAAAGCCGGCTTCCCTGCAGATTTTCTCCAGTTCTGTTCTTATTTTCCATGCACTGTCCATCTCTGAGCTCTCCACTTCGATTCTGGCAAGATCCCCGTGACTGCGAACACGAAACTGGCGAAACCCAAGCCTTCTCAACGCATCTTCTGCGGTTCCCACTCTGGAGAGCTTATCAGCGGTAATCTTCTCTCCATAAGGAAACCGGGATGCCAGACATGCAAAAGATGGCTTTGATGCGGTCCTCAGACCCATTTCTGCCGAATATTTTCTGATTTCCTCTTTTGTAAGGCCAGCTTCACAAAGAGGAGAAACGATTCCCAGCTCTGCAAGAGCCTTTCTGCCCGGACGGTAATCATTAAGATCGTCAGCATTACTTCCGTCAAACACTTCGGAATACCCCTCTTCAGAAGCAATCTGACCGATTTTCAGGAACAACTCACGTTTGCAGTAATAACACCTTTGCGGTGAATTGTCTGAGAAACCGGGTATTTCGAGTTCTTCAGAAACAAAAACCCTGTGCTTAAGAGCCATCAATCCGGCCAGCTCAACCGCTTCTTTCATCTCACTTGCGGGATATGTGCCTGATGAAGCCGTAACAAGCAAAACATTATCACCCAGAACATCTCTGGCCACTGCGGCCAGGAACACACTGTCGACTCCTCCTGAAAAGGCGATCACAGCAGAATTAAATTTCCGCAGAAAATCTTGTAATTTCTTTAGCTTATCCATATTTGCTGCATATATCACATACAGGAAATTTGTAATCAGATCACAACTCTTCACGAAAAATATGTAAAAGGCAATATTCTGTCATGATAATTCGGAATATTAGATAAAACATTGCTGCATAGCTTTGCATATGACGAGAATTTAATGTAGATTGTCTATATCTGCACAGATACTTGTTCAATCAATATCTGTGCTGTACATTTTCAGCCACATTTTCTTTTCTATGCTGATTCAGGTATAGAATTAATAATGCATATTGCCAGCTTTGCTGACACAAAAGACTTATCTTTAATTTTGACGACCGGTTAATACCGGCCTAAGTGGAGGTTTTTTTAAAATGGAAAAAGTTTACCTCTCCAAAGATGGTTATGAAAAGTTAATTGCCGATCTTGAATTCTTGAAAACCAAGAAAAGAAGAGAGATCGCAAACCAGCTTGATCTGGCCCGCTCTTTTGGAGACCTGCGTGAGAATGCGGAATACGAAGCCGCAAAACACGCTTTATCTTTGAATGAGATCCGAATCAGGGAGCTTGAAGACAAAATATCGCATGCCGAAATCATCAAGCCGGAGCTGATTCAGACCGATAAGGTATTTCTTGGTACAAAAGTCACTTTGTGGGACTTCAATTATGAGGAAGAAGTCGTTTTTGAGCTTACAGGTGTTGATGAAGCCGATCCGGCTGAAGGGAAAATTTCCGTCAACTCACCGGTTGCCGAGGCGCTGCTTGGCCATTCTGTAGATGATATCGTAGAAGCCAAAGCTCCACGTGGTATCCAAAAGTATAAAATTCTTAAGATCTCCCGTTAGACAGACAGTCGGGTCCAGGCGCCGTTTAAAGCGGCGCTTCTGACTACCGCATCCACAAAGGCCTTCCCTTCCAACCCGTCATCCACATCGGGATAATCTCTTTTGTAATTTCCGGCACAGTGTACCTCCATCATGTCTGCCTGCATCACCTGATTAAATTGGCGCTGATTCTGCCTTTAGGACCTCTGTTTTTTCCGGAGTTCCGGATTTGTAAATCATTTCAATCAATTCAACAGTCCTGATACTCTGCTCAGGATGACAGAGCAGAGTGGTTCCCTTTTTGACAGAGTCGATAAAACTGTTTATCTCGGCCTCAAAGGGATTGGTTTCAGGAAGTACCGGTGCACTGTCGATCGGTAAACCTTTGTGGTCTGTATATATGGTCAACGGGAACAGTCGTGCTCCGCCTTTATCCCCCCAGATCTCAAGATTAAATTCTTCACCTCTTATATGTCCTGCCCAGCTGCACTCAAGCTGAAGAGAAGCCCCCCCGCAAAGGTTGATTTGTGCAAATACGTAATCATCTACATCGAAAAGCGAATTCTTCTCGTTGTTAGTTGCCGGATAGCCGGTGCTTGCGCCTTTTCCATGTACCCCGAACCTGCTCCCCCATGATGAAACAACTTGCAGAGGTTCAGGGAAATCAAGCAACCACATGGAAAGATCAATCAGATGCACCCCGATATCCATCAGAGCCCCTCCACCCGATTTTTCCTTCTGTGTAAACCATCCCCCCAGCCCCGGAATCCCCCTTCGTCTGACCCATGTTGCACGGATATGGTAAATCTCTCCCAAACAACCATCAGAAACAAGCTTTTTCAGGTACTGCGCCTGTGCAGTAAAACGCTGCTGATGTGCGACCATCAGAGTCATTCCGGTGCGCCTTGAAACATCCAGCATCTTTAAACCATCAGATACCGTTATTGCCATCGGCTTTTCGCACAGCACATGAATTCCCTTCTCCATCGCATTTATGGACATTAAGGCATGAAGGAAATTTGGCGTGCATATACTCACCACATCTATCTTTCCGCTATTAAGCATCTCATCAAAAGACGTGAACCGCTGTGGAATACAATACTGATCAGCTGTTTTTTTCAGCTTCTCAGCATCAGAATCGCAAAGCGCAACAAGCTCAACATCAGAAGACCACTGGTAAGCCTTTATATGCTGCCAGGCAGGCCACCCGGCACCAGTAACAGCTGCACGTAGTTTCTTTGACACCTTTTTCTCCCGTATTAAAAATAAAAGAGGGAATTCCAGCCCGCTGCAGTTACTCCGGATTGGGTACGAATTTTCCTCCCCTGCAGTACTTCAAGTACTCCAGAGCATTAACCTGACCAGTCATCTCAAGCTCTCCCCTGTAAACAGGATCGTGCCACCCCTCTATGTCAATGCTTCCCCTGAACCCTCCTGTACGCAGTTCAGATATTATATCGGTCCAGTTTGAATCACCGAATCCCGGCGTACGGTGGAATGCAAACCGCCTTGGCCCGCCAATCCCGTACTGATGAATTATGTCCCATTTAACAGTGGCATCTTTGCCGTGAATATGGAATATCTTTCCGACCCAGTTTCGAAGCTGTGCGATGGGATCTATTAGTTTTACCATCTGATGACATGGTTCCCACTCAAGTCCGATATTGTCAAAAGGGACTGCATCGAACATAAGCTCCAAGGCTTCAGGGAAAAGAGCTATGTTCCAGTCTCCACGTTCCCAGTTCCCTCCCATATCGCAATTCTCAAATGCAAGCTTAATTCCTTTATCCTGTGCCTTTTTTGCAAGTGGAGTAAACACCTCCCGGAACCTGTCTATTGATTTATCAATAGGCAGACCTCTTATCCTTCCTGCAAAGCCGGATACTATATCGGTACCAAAACAAACTGCATTATCGATGAGCAGCTCCCAGGAACGGAGTGCGCTTTGATCGGCAGGAAGGTTTTCCAGGGGATTTCCATATATACTCAACGAACTGATGACGGCTCCGGAGTCACCCAGTGCTTCCTTGATTGCAGCAGCCATCCCCGGAAGATCTATCCCCTCCGCCGAACGCCCGAAAGTAATTGAAAAACTCTCAAATCCATAAGGTATGATCTGTTTTATATACGATGCGGCATTTTCGGAGTGGACTAAAGTACCAATCCTTATATCAAGCATTCTGCTGTCCATGAACACTCCTGTATCAAAAGCATTCGGGTTAATTATCCACACCGGAAAATAATTTCTTAAAAACAGAGGAAAAAGATCTCCCATTGATTTAAAACCTAACTTACACATCCGGTAAAGGGACGAAGTGCGTTTAGACCTTGTAGCAGATAGGGTTGATCGCAGGTGCACCACACCGGTGGTACATCTGCGATTTGTGAAAGTCTTTATACACATGGGATAAGCGCAATTCGCCCTGATCCGGGTGCATAAGTTAGGTAGAAGATAACCGGCAATTAACAAGGTACTGGCGATAACCCGGGATGTATAAGACACTCCCCATCGATAAAGCAACAATTTTTCTGTAAATTTGACATGACAGTAGCCCCTGTTAGTTACAGTTTTATATAAGCCTTACCAGTCTCCCACTCCTCTGAGATTTCCATTAGTAATGCAGATGATAAACGCA
>JAAYYB010000008.1 GCA_012515615.1 Fibrobacter sp. | reverse complement strand
TTTTGAATTTCCTCATCCCGCTGGGGACTTTCCACTCTATTTCATCACCCTTTTTGTAGCCGATCAATGCGGTTCCCACAGGCGCCAGAATAGAAATTCTGCAGGAATCGGCATCCGCCTCCCAGGGGTAAACCAGAGTATATGTGATAGTTTCTCCATCTTCCATATCCTGGATCTGGACAGTAGAGTTCATAATAACAACATCGACAGGTAATTTCTCCCTGGGTACTATCTGGGCCTTTGCAATCTCATCACGCAATGCGGCACTGTATTGTCTGCTGGCAGATTGATTACCGTTAAAGATCTGGCTCAGCCTTGTGGCATCAGAATCAAGCAAAACAAGCCTTTCAGTGGTTCCATTTCTCATTTTTGTACCTCCACATAACAGTTAAGAATTGATTCGTCAGAGGTAATGCAAAAGCTGTGCCGGTTTATAATTGCCTTAAAATCAATCGGTTATCGGGGTAGGGATTTCACAAGATCAACATTTGTTGATTGGCGGATCTCCCGGGGGCGGGGTAGTGTACAATTAAACCTTTTAAGAAGGAATTAAACTATTCAGTATCAGGCTCTGGCCGCAGGGTAAGAAACCTTTTGCCAAAAAGTAAACTACTCTATCAGTGCAGGAAAGAACTGAAAAGCATTTCTGAAACATTCAGCCGAAACAGCTTCGAATTGGAGGCTGTAATCCTCGTTACTGTACAAGTGAATATCAGCCCAGCTCTTGCTTTGGGCACCGTACAATGTGAATTCTTTTATATTGCTGTTAAGGAAAGTTGAAATTGCCGTTTCCCGGGAAGAGCCCCTGGACTGCACATCACGGCTCATACGGGTGTAAAGCTGGGTTCTGAGATCG
Source organism: Fibrobacter sp. (assembly GCA_012515615.1). Lineage (GTDB taxonomy): Bacteria > Fibrobacterota > Chitinivibrionia > Chitinivibrionales > Chitinispirillaceae > JAAYIG01. Next base: position 8,389 of record JAAYYB010000008.1, on the reverse strand, counting down.
GAGTCGATAAATATCGAAAAATCGACATATTGCCTGAACTGTGCATAGGTAGAGATCTCACCATCAAGAAGAATGAATCTGCGGGGCGAAAAGAGTACTGTCGTGTCGGTTTCACCGCTTACCCTGTTATAAACCGGGGAGTCGATGGCCCTGCCTGAACGCAATATCTGCAGGTGCTCAACTATCAGGTCAATCCTGTTTGCATCAGGATGAGGTCCGTAGACTTTAAGCTCTCTGCGTTCTTTTCGTGTCTTCTTGTAATTATCAAGCTCAAGGACGTCGGAATCGGGCAGGATTTTTTTTAATGTATTGCAGAAAGTCGACTTACCGGTTCCACCCGGGCCTCCCACGGCTATTATTACAGGAGTGCTCTTGTCCTGGAAAAAGGAGAGCAGAACTTCTGCAATTATCTCTTCGGGTTTTCCCGCTTTGGTTGGAAATCCGGGACTGATGTGCTTCTGGTCTACTGCCATATTCATAATCTGTTGTCTTTGAACTGGTGCAAAAACGGTCTCTGAATATAATATCAAGCATATTGAGATAGCATGATATGTGTGGCTTTATTAAGAGCGTTCTGTGGGACTTAAAAATATCTGAAAAAGCTGGTGATATGTTACTCCAACTCAGAATCAAAAACACAAGATCTCACCAAAAGTTTTCAATGAGCGGCTATAAACCTGTTGGCAATTAATTGAGTATGATCGCCAATTCCCTGAAATCCGGCCAGTCGATAAGGGTTGCTCTGCCGCTTTATTCCAATGCACAGCCGATGGTTTCCTACACCATTGCCTGGTATAATGCTGCTACTTCAGAACGGGAAGTGACAAGCGCCACGCCGCTTGAATCCGGGGATCGCCACTGTGATACCGGTACTTTTAGTAGCCGTTGGCAGTGCATATGGGATTCATATCATGAACCATTATTTTGAAACGCTTGTCAGTATCGGCAGCAAAACTCTCAGTGAAAAAGAGCACGAAGAGCTTCTTGGGGCAACCATGCATGGAGTTGGTAAAGCAGTTTCGCTTGCGGCGCTCACCACCATGGCAGGGTTTGGTTCACTTGCGACTTCGAAAATCATACCTGTTAGAGATTTTGGAATATTCACTTTTGTCGGAGTGTTTGCAGCTTTTATAGTTTCAATAATGTTTATACCTTCGATACTTCACTTTTTTCACAACCGCAAAGCTAAAGAAAAAGTCAAAACAACTACAGTCAAGAAAAACTTTATTACAGATTCACTTCTTGTGGCAATAGAACGAACTGCACACCATCCAATAGCTGTAATACTGACTGTTGCAGCAGTTGTTGTACTGTCAATAGCTGGAATGACAAGAGTGAAATATGGAATGCTATTGTTAATTTTTTCAAAGTGAAAAGCAGCGTCTGGCAGTCAAATAACTGGCTCCAGAAAAACACCAATGGAACCTCCACACTGAAAAGCAGGGAACGGAGCAACTCCTGGGAGAAGAGATTTCCTGTAAAGATGCCGACATTATCCTTGCGAGTCTGGTAGGTTTACTTTTCAATAATGCGGTAAAAGAGGAGAGTATAGATCCGGAATCATACCGTGATTTCATATTTAAAGCTATTATGAAATAAGATTTCGCTTTAATGCTTCATCGACATGCAGTTCATATATTGCCATATTTTCGGGGTGATCTCTGCGGCAATACCCGAAACCGAAAAAAACAGTCATACCTTGTTGATCTGGAACTATTTTTTGGGTAACCCCGCCAGTTTCATCATTGGTCACCTGTTTTATTTCGCACGTACCGTAACGATGGTGGCAAGCTGTGCGTGTCGTGGTGCATTCAAAAGCAGATGGTTTTCTCGTTGGGCGCGTTGCGGCTATTGTTGATGGCGCTTGTCGAGATTTGAATCGGGAGTGATCATGGCATTGTTTGGTACTGTTCATTGGAAAGGAACATCCGGCCGCCGGATGGTTTCGTTTACTTTTGATGATGGACCGCATCCTGTCAATACGCCGCGGTTGCTTGACATTCTTGCTGCGCATGGGGCTACCGCAACATTTTTCATGACAGGAGCAAACGTTGCACGGTTTCCTGAACTGGTACGTGATGTTGCCGCACGCGGACACGAGATTGGGTGTCACTCTTTTAATCACTGCCGAAACAGAACCATGTTTGCCATTCCAGGCAGACAAATGCAAGAAATTCGTGCAACCAATGCCCTTATTGAGAGGGCTACCGGAAAGGCTGTGACTCTCTATCGGCCACCGCATGGTCTGGTTTCGCCGTTGCTTTTACCGGTGTGCTGGAGGTTGTCACTAAAAATAGTGCTCTGGAATCTCAACTCTTACGATTTCAGGCACGAGCATGATTCCGTTGTTGTTGCGCGGATAAAAAAACGGCTTGCGGATGGGGCTATTTTGCTTTTTCACGAGTGTCATCACCGTGATGCGACTATTGACTACTCTTATACTGCAAGGGCTCTTGATCAGGTGCTTGCTCAATGCCGTTCTGCAAATCTTGAATCTGTTACCGTCTCTCGTTTGCTGGGGCTGGAGGGAGGGTGTTTATGACGGTGCTTGGTAGTGCTTTGGCGATAGTGGCGTTACTTTATTGTATTGCTGTTGTGTTTCTTTTTACGGGACTCTTTCGGCTCAGGCGAAAGCCGTCTGATGTCGTGCGTATGGTTTCGGTTGTTATCGCCGTGCACAACGAGGAAAAGAATCTCGAAGCGTGCCTTGATTGCTGTATCAATCAGGATTATCCTTCTGACAAGTACGAAGTTGTTGTTGCCGATGATCGGTCAATAGATGCAACGCCGTCCATTGTCGAACGATATCGTAAAAAGTATGCAAATGTCAAATATGCGCGGGTTGAGCCGGGTGAAGTGGCGATTCCCAAAAAAACCGCACTTGTCAAAGCGCTTAAGATTGCAGTGGGTGAAATTATTTTGAGTACGGATGGTGATTGCAAGCAGGGGCGAGGATGGATTACGTCAATGAATCGGTGCTTTACGGATCGTGTTGGTATGGTGGTCGGGCACGTGGGATATTTCAGACCGGGCAATGTCTGGGCGGGTATTGATGCGCTTGATTACTGTTCTCACCGGGCGCTTGGTGCTGGATATATTGGCGTTGGCTCGGTGTATACCTGTACCGCTGCAAATATGGCGTATCGTAAAGATATTTACACGGCGAATGTTGATGGATTTGCGCAATTGAAGGTACGACCTGCCGAGGATAACTATCTGCTGCATTGTACCAGAAATGCCGGTTATACCATTGCCGTTGCGACTGATCCCGACTCAATTGTAGAGACCACCGGTGCCAATAGTTTCTCCCATTTCATGCAGCAGCGATTTCGGTGGTCTGCGTATGGTGGCAGCATTACGACTATTGGCGTAAAGCTCTTTTTTGTGCCAGCATTGTTGTTTTACGTGTTGTTGTGGATCTGTATGGTCGCTGCGATTTTCTCACCATCGCTCCTTCCGTTTCTTCTCCTTTCGTTTACAGGCAAGGTTGTTGCTGATTTTTTGCTTATGGCGAAATATACGTCGCTCTATCGGATCGGCCATTTGTTGCGGTATTTCATACCTTTGTCAATTGTTCATCCTGTGTTTGCACCGTTGGTTGCTATTTCGGGTAATCTGTTTTCGTTCACCTGGAAAAAACGTCGCTACACTGCCGAATGTGAAGTTGTGGAAGGTTGTCAATCGTGAATGGAGTACTGCGTGCTGTTGTTCTGATCACAGGTGTTGCTGTTGCGGCATGTGCGACTGGGTACAAGTGGGATGAGCCGGTTGGTTCCGTGCTTGAGTTGGTGATGCGGCAACGGTACGGTGATGCGTATCGGGTGTGCGATTCGGTCCTGGCTGTTGTTCCCGATGATGTTACGTTTCGGTATATGAAGCTTGCGGTTTTGCAGTCGCAGATGTCGGATTATGAATCGTATGCGCTTGATGGGGATGCGTGCGTTGCCATGGCGGAAAGTGTTCTGGTACGTGTAGAAAAACGATTGACTCTTGATCCTCCGCCAGATGAAAAAAGCATGCTCATGTATGTCAAGGCAACTGTTTTGGGGACTGCAGGAATGACAAAAACTAAGAACGGCAGCATCCTTGCGGGAATCAGGTATGCACGCGCATCGTACAGCCTCTATCGAAATCTTCTGGAGCATGCCACACTGTTTCCCGATGTGCTCTACGGGATTGGTTTGTTTGATTACTACCTGGGAGATAATCTTCGTTGGATACCAGGTCTTGGTTTACAGGCGCGTAGAGGAATTGGCTATTTGTATGAGGCCGCGGACTCTGACTCACCATTTCGGTATGCTGCGAAAATTTCACTGCTCTGGATTTTGCTTGAACAGAAGAAGTTTACGGAGGCCGATTCTATTGCGACAGGTGTTTTGGCGAATTATCCGGAGCACAGCGTGTTTCTTCAGATTCAATTGCAAGCGGTATTTGGTGTTGGAAACTATCAGCGTGCAATTGTGCTGGGTAAGGAGCTTGCCGAACGTTCCCTGAAAAGGCAGCCGGTCAACTGGTGTGATGTTCTGTCGGGGTATTACTTTATGGCTGCTTCCTGGCTAAGACTTGACGACAAGCAGAAGGCGCATACTATTGCAGAAAAAGCCCTTTCGTACCAGATCCCGGCCGATACGCTTCGTATCGATTGGGTGCGTAAGCATCGTGAACGCCTCGTTGCGATTACGGAAGCGTGTCGCCGTCGCTGACATGACCGTATGCCGATAGGGGGAGGGCAATGTTAAAATGCTTACGATTTCTTAGCGACAAGTGAAAACAAACAGCTAACGCTGCCTGTGTATCTGCACCGATTAAATTTAGAAATGGCTATCTTGCAATAATAAAAAAAATTCCGAGCCGCCGGTATAAAATATCTGATTGCACTCATAAATAGTGGTTTGCGGATATTGTGATCAAGGGAAATATGCTCAAAAAGACCACGGTCCATTTCGGGTTCTGTTGTGTCTGATGAGGCTTAGTTTTTCAGGAACGACAAAAACGTTAGTTGCGAGGTGCGCCTGATAGTTATTATAGCTTGTTATGTTTAATTGTTCTTATGGGTATCTCTAAAAAACCATTTTTCGCTGCGGCCGGCTGGGAATTTTACTGCGCAGGATGGCTTTAATCGGTAATTGCACTTTCACCTGCCACATTATAAACTATATTTCAATGTATGACTTATGTTGCGCTCAGTCTGGGGAGTAATCTTGGGGACAGGGCGCAGAATATAAGCAAAATGGAATGTTTGCTGAAAAAAATTATCCGGGAGCCGGTAAAAAGATCCTCTCTTATGGAGACTGAGCCCCTAGGGGTGGCAGAAAAACAGCCCTGGTACTATAATCGGATAATCACAGGAAACTATGAGGGATCGGCCCTGGCTCTTCTGGATAATTTAGAAAGTCTGGAAAGAGAGCTGGGAAGAAAACATAAAGGGCTTCTTAAATCCAGAACCGCCGATCTGGATCTCCTTCTGTTCGGGGATGCCCAAATTAAGACCGAGAGGCTTACGATACCGCACAGGGGAATTTTGCAGAGAAGATTTGTCCTTGAGGGCTTAAATCAGATTGACCCGGACCGAAAGCTGCCTCTCAAAGGAAAAACGGTAAAGTGGTTTTTTGAGCATATGGATGAAGAGGTAAAATCTCAGAGGATTAATTTTATTCAGAATTAAAATTAAGGATCCTGAATGTCAGAAGCAATTAAAATTCCCGGTCACCTGAATTATATCTGTATTGAAGGGGTAATAGGTGCAGGGAAGACTTCTTTGAGTTACCTTCTTTCTGAGATGTTTAATGCAAGAACTGTTCTTGAGGAAGCTGAAGAGAACCCCTTTCTGCCCAGATTCTACACAGATCGCCGGATGTTTGCGTTTCAGACGCAGCTTTGGTTTCTTGTTTCCCGTTTCAAGCAGCTTTCCGTGATGGTGGCCCAGCAGGACCTGTTTCATCAGGTGACTATCAGTGATTATCTTTTTGCCAAGGATCGCATATTCGCATCTATCAATCTTGACGAAGATGAGCTCAGTCTTTATAACAACATCGCAAGGGTGATGGAGGCCTCGGTGGCTCAGCCTGATCTTGTAGTGTACCTCCAGACCTCAACCAGTGTCCTTTTAAAGAGGATCGAAAAGAGGGGACGTCCGTTCGAGTTCAATATGGATGCTGATTATCTGGATGCCCTTAACTCAGCCTACAATCATTTCTTTTTTCATTACAACTCCACACCTCTTCTGGTCATAAACACAAATGATATCGATTTTGTTAACCGTAAAGAGGACCTTCAGGATATCATTTACCAGATTCTAAACGCCAAACCAGGTACTACTTTCTATCAGCCCATGGGTGAAAAAGACAAGGCTCACCTGAAAAACAGCGAAAAGAAAAAAGCTGAAAACGGATAAAAAATGAAAATTGTCAAATCTGTGATGGAGATGAAAAATCTCTGTCTCACGTATCAACGAAGCGGAAAAACGATCGGCCTTGTGCCGACAATGGGAGCATTGCACAGGGGGCATCTTTCACTTCTGGAGCGGGCGGGCTCGCAGACGGATATAACAGCTATGAGCCTCTTTGTGAACCCCACCCAGTTTGGGCCTCAGGAGGATTTCCAGAAATACCCCCGGCTCTTTGAACAGGATTGCAGTAAAGCCCAGGGGGCTGGATGTGACATACTTTTTGCTCCTACAGTAAAAGAAATGTATCCGGAGCCCTATTTCACCTTCGTTTCGGTTGAAAGAATTACCGAGACACTCTGCGGGGCAAAGCGTCCGGGCCATTTTCGCGGGGTTGCCACTGTAGTACTTAAACTGTTTAACATCGTTAACCCTCAGGTTGCAGTATTCGGGCAGAAGGATGCTCAACAGGTAGCAGTGATAAAGCGTATGGTCCACGATCTGAATCTTTCCATAAAAATCGATGTCGCCCCGATAGTGAGGGAAGATGACGGTCTGGCGATGAGTTCAAGAAATGCCTATCTGACTCAATCTGAGCGCAGCGAGGTACATCTGATTTCTGCCGGTTTGAAAAAAGCGGAAGCATTATACAGCAGTGGGGAACGCGATGCCGGGGCTATAAAGGATGCGGTCCGCAAAGAGTATTCCCGGGCCGGCTTTTTTAATCCTGAATATATAGAAGTTGCAGATACAGTTTTCCTGAAACCGGCAGAAAAGATCAGTGTGCCGGTAATACTTGCGGTGGCCTGTGTCACACGTGAGAGTAAAACCCGTCTTATAGATAACATCGTATTAGGAGGCTCTTTGTGAAAAAGCAGGATGACGTGCCTTTGATTTTCAACCTCTTTCCACGCCATTTTAAGTCAATTGACAACTGGGCAGAGATGATTCCCCATGTCAAAGAGATGGGTTTCAATGCCATATTTGTCAATCCTTTCCACGAAACAGGGTTTTCCGGAAGCCTTTACGCCGTAAAAGACTACTATCGGCTCAATCCTCTTTTCCTAAAAAAAAACCAGGATCCCGCAGATTTCGGCCCCATTCAAAAATTCATCAAAAAATGTAAAGACAACGGCATCGATATAATCATGGACCTGGTTATAAATCACACCGCATTCGATTCGGTCCTCACCGTGCAGCACCCCGGCTGGTACAAGCGTGACAACGAAGGACGACTGGTCAACCCTTTTGCTATCGATCCCGGTGACGGCAACAAAGTTACCGTCTGGGGCGATCTGGCGATAATAGAAAATGAGCACGGAAGCGACAGGGAGGGACTTTGGAACTACTGGGACAGCCTGGTGGGCTTTTTCCAGAAGATGGGAATCCTGGGGTACCGGTGTGATGCTGCGTATCAGGTTCCTGCACCTCTGTGGGAAAAGCTGATATCATCTGCAAAGAAGAGAGCGCCGGGAACGATGTTTTACGCCGAGACCCTTGGATGTCAATTGTCCCAGATAGAGGCACTTGCCCATGTGGGGTTTGACTACCTGTTTAATTCTTCTAAATGGTGGAAATACGATCAGCCCTGGGCACTCGATCAGCATCAGTCAAATAAAAAGATCGCTCCTTCCATCGCTTTCCCTGAATCTCACGACACCGACCGTCTTGCCAGTGAGCATCCGGGCACTAAAGAGGCTCAGAAGGGGAGATACGCCTTTGAGGCACTGTTCTCAAAGGGGCTGATGATGACCATGGGTTATGAGTACGGGGCCAGAACTCGAATGGATGTGGTTAAGGGCAGCCCCGACCACGTGGACAAGCCTCAATGGGATCTCTCCGGTTGGATCAAACAGGTTAACGACCTCAAGATGAAAATTCCTGTACTGGGTGAAGAAGGAACCTGGAGAACTCTCAGCGATTACAGCCAGCCGTTTCTTTTCCTCAGGAAAGATTCAGATACAGGAAACAAGCCGGTCTGGGTTTGTATAAATAAGAATCTTA
>JAAYYB010000095.1 GCA_012515615.1 Fibrobacter sp. | reverse complement strand
TAAGAAAGTTTCAAACTAACGCATTCGCATCGACCTTGGCTCATCGCCCGGAGCGCTGGCTCACTTTTTCCGGACGGGTGGCTCACCACCCGCCGGAATCGTGGCTCCGCCACACCGGTGTATGCAAAATACTTTAATTCAGAGCACAAGGATAAAAAAGATCTTGGCACTTTGTAACCCAAGCCAGTCCAATTAAGAAGACTACACTTCAAGCGGCCAGACGGCTCACCATCCATAAGGAATAAATTAATGTTTTTTCTGCTAACTGTCATCGATGGAGCCTCCTTATACACTGACATGAGCTGCTCAAAAAGTTTTGTAGCTCAAAAGACCTAGCTTTATTGGCAAACACATAAGCGCATATGTTGCATGGATAGCAATGAATTCTTAATTTCATTATAGTGGTGCGCGATCCCATATGCGTTGAGGACAGCAAGGTCAAAATCACCTCGGTCTTCTTGTGCTAGTTCTTCTTCTGTTGACAGAACATTTCTGTTGAGCAAAGGTTCGAATCTGGTTAATATCGTCCGCCGCTGTTCAGCAGAAATCAAATTAGGGTTAAGCATAAGTGCGTTGCGAATGGTAGTGCTACTAATATCCAGAGCGCCAAGACCGCGACCAAAACCAACAGCTTCGATGTAAAACATTCCCAGAATCGAATTTAGTAGTGCATGATACAACTCTAAATCATCAAATCTATCTTTACGCTTAAGTCCAATCAACCTTTGATTAATAAATGTGGGCTCATCAAATTTAGCGTAGAAAAGTCTGCGATCAGGATTCATTGTAGTAATTATATCAGCAGTACTATTGTCACTCATTTCATACCAATGCATATATGCTCTAGATAAGACCTCTGTGAGCGGTTTCCCAGTTTGATTAACTCCGTTTTCAAATCTTGCTATCCAAGAAAGAGCTCCTTCATGTCCTTCATTACGTAAAACTGTGAGTGAGCTTGAGCAGCAAAAAGCATCACTATCGGTTTGTGCATATAAAGTATTCACAGCGCGTGCATTCTTGAGAACTCTTCTAATGTAACGTTGTTCTATTCCATGACCGGCTGCTGGATAAAACATTGTATCCCATCCTCGGCGCTCCCCACGCACAACATTGAAAACCGTTGAAATAGGGGTGAGTTTATCACGGATACCAAGTAACCAATGGACATCATGGAATAGAGATGATAACGATATATTCATACTGAATAGTGCGGATATATCTTCGTATGGGTACGGCTTGTACTTAAAAATGCGTGCATCTATTTCACGTCCCAATAACGATGAGTTAACAATAATGTCGCGAGCATTCTCATTGTCTGTTAATCCAGATAGACTTTTTTGCCATGTGCAGAATGCTGTAATTTCACCATTGGCTGGCTGGCCAACTACATCACGTTTAGAAAGAATTGTAATAACCGTAACTACCTGTGCATTACTAAACCATCTGCCAGAACCACTAATGTGTACTTGTTCAATCTTATAGTAGTATCCAAGCGCTCTATAAAATTCACGTCCAGCAGAAGTCCCCAACCATGAATTAGATGTAATCACTCCTATAAATCCACCAGACACAAGTACAGAGTGAAGGGCAAATAAAATATATGAGTAATAATCACTTCGATTGCTAAGAGTGATATGCGTATTCCTTTTAATTTCATTACACAGATTTTGTATATATATCTGATCTTCAGATGATATTTTCTCAAAAGGTATAAATGGCAAATTCGATACTATTGTTGTATATAGTGGTATACGAAGAGCGATTCGTTCTCCGTTCGCTGGGTTTGTTATCAATATTTCATTTCCTTCTTGTAACGAGAATACATTGTTTTGAAATACCTGGCTAGGAAGATTGATTGCATCTGTGTCTGTCATACTGATATTTGCCAACTGTAAAGGAAATGAAAACTTATCAGCAGCCCAAGTGGTGGAAACAGCCTGTGCTACATTTCCAAGCAGCTCTTTCTTTCTCTTAAGTAAAGCCTGCGGAATAGAACCGGTTCCACAACAAGGATCGATTGCATCGCCTGTCAGATCATGGGTAGTGAGGCAAACAAGTAAGTCTGCGAGAACAGCGGGTGTTGTGAATTGACCATTCAATTCACGTTTCGCAACAGCTACCGTCTGTTCAAGTACATTTTGTAAGGCACCCTGGTCAATTTGATGGACGCCATTATCAGTCAAGAATATATTTAGATCCATCAAATCATGCCATGATTCATTTGGTAAATATGCATTTTGCTCCACGCCATTGAAAATGCTAAAAAAATCACAGGCTTCCGTTATTTGATCAAAGATACGGTTTGAATCCGTAACAGATGTATCAAAATTCAAAGTTTCAACCGCCATTGCAGCATTATAGCGAGATTTGATAAGATGGGCAAAAATTATTCTGTTCGTCCAGTTTAATAGCATTGTTTTGGCATATGCACTATACATATCGGTTTCATCTGCAGCATAGTCGGATTGTGCCTCATTCCACCAAACAGACAAGTACGCACCAATACGTGCATTCTGCGTGCTAACACGCCGTAACTCATCGCTTACGATGGCTTTATTGCGTTCTATTATTCTTACGACAATCGTATCTGACAGAATTTCGCCCAATTCACTTCCGTGAATTTCACCGGTGAGTAAATAGCCATTAATTTCGAATAATATATGCTCGATGACAGGGAGCCATTCATGCTTATATCGTTCTACATCATCGCGAGTCTGAATATGGCTTGTTTCATTCCATTGTTTTGCCACTTCAAAAGAGCCTTCTTCGTTACGGACATACAAGACACCCGCTGTAAAGTTCCAAATAAAACAACTATTAAGACCAAGCGATGTTGCTTTCCGTTGTGCATCAGAAATAAATGCAATATCGGTTATAAGTGTATCTGGCAATTTCAGCTCCCAACCTTGAAGAATCTGCGTTTGATTATCATCTCCATATAGAAGGACGTCAGGGAACATACTTTGATGACCTGTTGATATCGTTGTTTCGCCTCCAGCTCGTACAATTCGTAATCCAAGTGTTTGCAAACGAATATTGATATCTGTAATCATTGAGATTGCCCAACTGCGCTCATTTCTCCTAATAATTGTTGGCATACATAATCACCTTTCTTCGAATTCTCTTATCAAATTTGTAAGGGATATATGTTTTTTTGTTTTCTTATCGAGCGCTTGCCATACTAAAAAGAGCCGTCTTTTTGCCACGTCAACATAGTCGATTTTGTCTTTTTTGAACAATGCAACATCTTCGTTTTTTTCTATACCAATGAAGTTTCGTCCTTCCATAAGTGCGGCAACTAGAAAGGAACCGCTGCCGAAAGTATTGTCAAGTACTACGTCTCCCGGGTTTGAATATGTACGTACAAAATAGCGTCCAAGCTCTATAGGCTTTTGAGTTGGGTGAAGCACCTCACCTTCGCTCTCTGCAGTTTTTACATAAATAATATCTGTGGGATATCGCTCACCGTTACTGTATACATGGACTGGTTGAAAATCGCCATAACTACCACTAAGCTGGTCTTTTCGCACACCTTTGTCATAGGGATCGCCAGGAACCATCTGCGGGTTGTAAGTTGGTTGCTTTTTGTAGAAAATACATACATCTTCGTGCTTACGCAGCGGTTGTTTTTTGGCGTTTAAGAAGTTTGTTGGCTTTGATTTTTCCCAAACCCACTTGTACTTATATAGTTTTGGTTGACTCATTATAATTTTCGCAGTGAATAAGCCATGTGATGTTAAAACAATAGCACCATTTGGTTTAATTATTCTAATGTATTGATCCCACAGTTGGTCAAGTGGAATATAGCAATCCCATTGATTCTGTGTCGTACCATATGGCAAATCACATAATATCATATCTATTGAACCATCAGGAATGCTTTTCATACACTCCATACAGTCATCTTCAAATAACTGATTTATCATTGGGTATAGTGGGGATGTTATATCTATCATCCTTCGTAATCTCCTCTATATCAATTTCCAGCAAAATCATCCGGTACATAATCCATGATATCGCCGTAATTGCAGCCAAGCGTGGCGCATACCTTATCTAAGACATTCAGCATGACCGGTTCATCCCGGGTTAACTTTGTCATCGTATTTGGGGACATACCGGAGACTTTACGAAGGTCAGCTTTGCTCATTTTTTTGTCGATAAGCAATTTCCATAATTTAGTGTATGAAACAGGCATATTGAACCTCCTTCGCCATGTTGCTGATCATTATATCACTGTTGATTTTTTTTCGTAAGACCTTGTGAATATTTCACACAATCGTAAAGTCGTTAAAACAAACTTCCCTCAAAAACGACTTGATACTCTTCGCCTCTAGAGTGATAGATACACATACCAAAACGAAGGAGGCACACAATATGAAGATGACGATCCCCTATAACCTCACCGGAAAACAACGTAAGCAGCTGGCAGAAGACATCAGCGTGGCCTTGCACACCATTCCCAAGTACCTGGGCTATCCGACCTGTTCCTATCAGATCGGTGACTGCATTTTGGAACGTGATGGAAAGCTTATCATCCCTGAATGCGTGGCCAACGATACTGCAACAGCTTTACTGGAGCATCTGCGCAGCCGGGGCTATGTGGGTGAGGCTGTTGAGACCGAGGACAGACTCACAATCTCCATGCCGAGAGAACTCTTCACGGAAAATGAAATTGAAATTCTGCAGCAGATCGTGACAGCCAAAACACCGCTCTTGAAGAAAGCGTTTCTGGCTGAGTCGTTAGAAGCGATGGTCACTGATACAACGGTCAGCTTTCCTTGGTTTCCGTTTACAGCAGAACCTGACGAGGTTAACGCTTACTCCACCTTTGTTGCCAAACTGTGCGACATGGCCCGGAGGCAGAAGCGTGTGGTGGCAACACCGGCGGAGACCGACAATGAAAAATATGCTTTCCGATGTCTTCTGCTCCGACTCGGCTTCATCGGTTATGAGTACAAAATCGCCAGAAAAGTCTTGTTGAAGAACCTTTCCGGCAATTCGGCGTTCCGATATGGTGACCAAGGGCGGTCTTGATCTTTGCAGCCTTGTCACTGGTGAACGGTTGGTGGGTCACGCGCGAAAAAACGCAGATTCAAAGGGGTGATTAAAGCGAAAATCGCTAATAATCCATATAAAAGCACCTAATACAGCGAAAAAACACGAGAGTGCCTACTTTCAAACATATTCAGCACTCTCGTATTTCGTTTATCGGCCGATATTTTCTGTGATCTGCGCCATGCCAACGCCTCGCTACTGATCAATATGGGTGTGCCAGTGAAGGTGATTTCCGAGCATCTGGGCCACAGCGACACGCGCACCACCGAGACCATCTACGCCCACGTCTTTGCCGAAACCATGGTGCAAGCCTCCAGCGCCATCAGCGAGGCGATTGCAACGGCGGATGTATGAGAGCATCTGATTTGACATCAAATCGTCATTTGGCTACAGATGTACATCAAACAAAGCACATAAAAGCCCTCCCACACAGAAAAACACCAAGCTGTACGGCAGACACAGATCGCCTCACAACTTGGTGTTTATTTGGTGTTTCAACCTTCAAAACTATAAATTACTTAAGAAAACGATACACATTTTTGAAAGCCACAAAGCCCAACGATAAGGGCTTTTTCAGACTTTATCATACTCTATGGTAGCGCAAAATTACTGCTTGCTGTAAAACGTTCTTCGCGCTTATTTTAGCACCGATACCCGAATAAATAAACGAGCTGAGGAAGCAACGCGACTTGTTTAAATTATTCGATTCCATTCCTCCATTTCCGCCAATATATCGGACACGCCGATCAATTCTAAATGCTCAAAATCCCGAAAATAATTTTGGATCATCTCTTTTCTTTCTTCATCGTCCACTTCATCGTCCATAAATTCCGGCGAAGCCATCTCGCGCATCGTAATACCAATCGACGATCGGGCGATATTCGAGTCCCCGAAGGGGTTCCGGCGCGCGCAGGATCTGTACAAAATCACTTTCCGAAAGCACGCCCTCTTCGAGTTCTTCTTGGATTTCGCGGATCAGGATGCTGTAGTCGTATGAGATTTTCATAGCCCGAACCTCGCTTCGATTTTTTTCTTAATTTTATTAACATACTCGGGCGTTGTGGTGTTGTTTGGCCATAAATGATTATATAGCGGGTTGTTATATAAAAATAAAAAGCTTTGGAGCGCCTCCATACTCAGTTCTGAAAAGCGATTAAAACAATTTCGCGTAGTTATTGATCTTCGAAAAGGCTCCTGTTTAAGCACATGAAACAATGTAAGGGTGTCTTCGCTTATTACATGTTGAAGCTCGTATATATTGACCAAAATAAACTTATCGACTGTTCTTTCAAAATTCTCTCGGGGCAACACATCGCTACAAAAAAACGGAATGTCAGCCATAAGATTGAAGAACACTTCTTCGTTGCAAACAAAAACAGAAAAATAGACGACCTGAACCCCTGTGCTTTCGTTTGAATAAAGAATGTTAGAGGGAACAGTTATGACCCGCTCACTTATTTGGGCGCTGGGATGTTGCTGTTTAATCATTTTAAATAGTCTTTGTAGGAGCCACATGTCATCGAAAAACTTAATAACACCCACGCTTTTACCCCGCTACTTTCTTTTTGGTATTATACATCAGACTCTTCTGCCAATATCCCTCCCAGAAGCCGCGTGCCCAGCGCCAAGGCTGACGCAATCAGAATCGTCCAGAACATGTCCCAATGTCCATTTAAAATTGCTGACAACATACCGATTGGGACGACACCTACTCCAACAATAAAAAATCCGACGATTACTGCCGCCCAGCCCCATAAGGCAAGTGTAACAGCGAGTCCATAGAGCCACGCCGATAATCCGAAGACATATGATGATATGTAAAGAATAAGCCCCGCGATGCCTCTTGCCCGTGGCATGATCGCAAAGAGCAAGAGCACCAGATCGAGGACAAAGAGTATTCCGACAATCCAGATAATAAATGGCGCGATTGCAACCGCCAAGCCTGCCCCCAGAATGAAAAGTAGAATGCCGGCAACGATAATCCCGACAAATATTGCAATTCCGAACATGGTTCCGCCGATTGATTTAAGTGTGCCCATAGTACGTTCTGCCGCCTTCTTTTTATTTGCACCAGTTATAACAATGGGCTTCACCGGTTCATTGGCTACGCCTCTTTTGGGAGAATCTGGTCTGTCAATTTTTTTCCCGCAACATAAGCAAAAAGCAGACTTTTCAGGCACCTCGCATCCGCAGAACCTACAGAACATCGTTTTCTCCTCCTTCTCTTTATTTGTCTTACTCCGCTGTGCAGTTTTATCTGAACAATTAACCGCCCGCGGATCATGCACACTTAAACTTGTAATTTTCTCCTTGTTGATATTCTTGTTGGGGTAATTCCGTAATCCGTCAGAAGAACGCCCGGAACGAATGGCCCGAACAATCCAATAAATAATTACACCCAAAACCGAAGCAAGAGCAAAAACAATACTGAATATTTCCACCGCTACTATCCTTCCTGATGGAACTTCGTTCTGTCACCATTTATTCTACTTATATCTACTTCTCTTTATTCCACTATACATTATTCAGCATAAAAAGATAAAAAGAAAATCGGCGATAGAAGAGTTTGTTTTATAGGATTGCCAGCCTGTAGTCACTTTCCGTATATATGATATAGACCCGCATCACCTCCGATGGTAACATCAATGCGGATGGCTTTTGCTTTTGTAGCCCAATAAATTGGTCCAGATACGCAAAAGCACGTTTTAGCATTGGAAAAGTTTATTGCGATAGGAGAGATTGCAAGTGAAGAATGATATTATTCCCGAATACTTATACCACTACACCAATATAGATAAATTGGCAATGATTCTTAAAGGGAAAAATTTTCGATTTGGGAATTTGCGGTATCTAGATGATATCGAAGAAGGAAAAACTGCAGATAAACAACAATATGCAAAATATTGTTTTGCTAGCTCTTGGACCGATGAAAAGGACGAGAGTATTCCGATGTGGAAAATGTATAACGAAAACATGAATGGTGTCAGAATAGGATTACCAAGCAACCTGTTTCCATATTATGAAATTCCTAAACATGACATATTAAATGAGTTAATTCGTGCAGGTTGTGATATATCACGAATTGATATCGGTGATGGAATAAAGTCTCCTGTTCCAGTAAATGAATTTTTCAACGAGCACTATAATTTTTCGCCATCATTGTTTTCTGGGGTTGAACAAATAAAAATTGATTATTCAAATGAGGAACAAACAGTAAATCCCATGATTTCATCTGTTACGGATGGACAATTATTTGTGCTTTTGGGGAGTATTGGGAAGGTTAAGCGTGAGTGTTGGAAATTTCAACGCGAATGGCGTTATATGATCCGAATTTATCCGGAATCCTTTGTAGATCTATGGGGTGACCTAACCATGCGTACATACAACAGTGTGGTAAATTTTTGTCCGGAACTTCCTGAGAGTGTTAGGACAGCATACTATTTGAAGTGTGATGACGATAAATTTGCGAAAATGGAAATTATTCTCGGCCCCAAAATGAATGAAGGCCATAAAGACATTGTAAGACTTCTTCTAAAAGAATACTGTCCATCGGCAAAGATTAGCGAGAGCACCTTGTGTGACAAAATAAGATGAATATCTGTATAATTATTTACCGTAGCCATCAAAGCCCTATTCAGATACTATGCCCGTGGAGGGGCTTTTTATGTTTAAATTTTTCCGTAACGCCTGGAACCTTCTCTGGTGGAACCATCATGTGAAACTCGCACGGATGCACGATTACCGGCTCCAGAAGTCGGATCCGGAGTGGAAGGAGAAATTGTAGTGATATAATCCACCCTAGCCACTGAGAAGGCGTGGTATACTTATTTTGTAGTAGAACCTTTATGGTTTTGACATTATCTGTCATGAGAAACAAACGACGAGTACGGAGGATTTCTCAATGTATTGTTCAAAATGCGGACAAAAGAACATTGATGGGAGCCAATACTGTAACATGTGCGGAAGTAGATTGGAAGGACCTGCACCTATCCCGGTTCTACAACCCACACAACATCCGGATAAGAATCCTACTAAAAAGGAACCTCCGAAAAAAAAGCCCGCAAATAAACGGCTTCTGATTCTTGTTGCCATCATCCTTGTTATCGTTGCAACACTGGTTTGGGTGGTTCCATATTTTTTAAATAAACAGAAACCCAAAGATATCGTCGTTTCGGTGCTGGAACCATTTCATGTTGTGTGCGAAGATGGTTATGAGTACGAATTCATTGTGAATTCCGTTAGCGTAAGGGGAATCTCTTTTACGGAAGACTATATTTGGCGTTCTCGCTATAGTGGTCTTGAATTTACAAATCAGAGGCCAACCGACGAAATAGAGTGTGTGATCATGACTATAACCATAAAAAACGTATCCGACTACAGCGCCGATACTCGATTTGATTTTAACGCAAAGCTCCCTAACGGAGCGGGTATAAGAGAACCTTTTGCTGAACCCTATTACGAAAAAGATAAGAATGCTCTTTTGGATTTATCTGCCGTCTTAGCCCCTGGCGATAGTATACGTGGGGACATATTGCTTGGAGGGTATGACGGAACGGGTGTTTATGAAGTGACGCTGAAGCATTTAACATATGGCATCAAATCAGATGTAACCATTGAGCTTCGTGTCAGTAAATAGCTCTGATTATTTGTGATGGCCGTGCTGTTACCTTGCCATAGTCTACGGTTTTTGTTTTATTTAACTATACGTTATTCAGCGCAAAAAGGATAAAGATGATACACATAATTGCATACATTCCGGCGGGCAGGTACCCCTTAAGATTGTTTTCCGAATACGCATCCTTGCGCTTTATATAGAAGCGGAAAATAAAGTATATGAACGCCACAAGGTCGATCACGACCCACGCCCCCCGGAACAAATATAGCGGAACAAACGGATTAAAAGTTACAGCAATCAAGACATTGGCGATGATAATGCCGGCGGGCTCTTTTGAGCGCATATCTTTTGGAATCCACCCGATCAGCAGAACTGCCAAACACACAAAAAAGACCACATATCGCAGAACGACATAGAAGTCATACGTTGAAGAAATCCCGACGACGGCAATGGCCAAAAACGGGACCGGAATAACATAAAGGATCG
This sequence comes from Fibrobacter sp., assembly GCA_012515615.1. Classification (GTDB taxonomy): domain Bacteria; phylum Fibrobacterota; class Chitinivibrionia; order Chitinivibrionales; family Chitinispirillaceae; genus JAAYIG01. The sequence goes on along the minus strand of JAAYYB010000095.1, from coordinate 5,047 downwards.
CGTGGATCCGGTTTATGTTCGGCTTGTCTTCTTCTGCGCTCATATCACGTCCCCTGCTCTAATTGCACCAACTCCGCATACCGTTCAAACAAAAACGCGACCATCTCTTCTTCCGATGCAAAGGATCTCCCATATGCCTTCTCGACGGCGCGATCGAGGTGCTGGTGGGCACTTGCAAGATCAGTTGGCATTGTCAAGGGGTCATAGAGGTCCGCTAGCGAACTCCCATGGTGTTGTTGACGAGCCTCAAGAACAGCCTGAGCACATTGCTCGATAGATTTTTTTTGTTGGTCGGTCGGCTGGGGAAAAACAAAATTGTTATATACAGAAGAAGAGTACCTGAAATCACTTTTTAGTCGTCCCGCTACAGTTCTCATCCATGCCATGTGCATAGCAGACGTTAACACACCAAATAAATACAAAGTAGCGTCCGGGAGGACTATGGCTGAGTCAGAGCATATAGTGCTTGCTTCAACAAATCCAATAGGAATATACGGCCGCCGTTGCGAAGATACCCGTGGAATTAATAGATAGTTGCTATTCGGCTGCCTTACTTGAGTAAACACGTATGGGTGAGATGCCATGTCGCGTACAGATTGGGTTTTACTATTTTTGCGAAACACTGAGACTTTGTTCAATCGGTTTATTATGAATGTGTTATGGCGATATTCCTGTGGAGCCACATCAGGGAGCCATAAGCAATAACGGTCTATATTATTAATGAATTCTTCTGACCCCACAAATTTTCGTACAAATGATTTTGAATCCGGATATTGCCGAATAAAGCTATTGTATTCCTCTGCACTTAACAACAGGTTGGTCCCGTCAGTCGCTTGACTTCCTTTATACATTTCGGGCATACCGTTGTTTATATTGCGTCCTCTCGAAGACAATTCTATAATAGATCCTTCAACAAGATATCCATTTATTCTTGAAGCAGGCAACCGTTTATCTTCTGTAAATATCCATTTTTGAGGGCGTTCAGCATATCGCAGAGAAAATCCAATAATGACACAATGAACGGCTGCATTCCCTCGCGCTTCATTTTTCCAAACAAACGTCTTGTATGCAAAGTTAATAACCAACCCTTTCTGTGACAAATATGGCCATAGTATAGGAACAGATTCCCCCTGACAAATCGAATTTGTTGAAACAAATGCGGCGCTTATGGACGTTGTTGCCATATAGTCAATTGATTTTTTATACCATGCTGCAACATAATCAAGTTTTCCGCCCTTGGTGTTGTCCGAGAAGATAATGCTCATATCTTCTGCCTGCTCCACGCTTCTATTTTGATGTCCAATAAAGGGCGGGTTTCCCAAAATGAAAGCAAGCTTGTCTTTTGAGATTACTTTCTCCCAATCAATGCGGAGCGCATTCCCGTGAACAATCGTCGCCGTTTCTTTGATTGGAAAGTCGATCATGTTCATGCCGAAGTAATTCGAGACCTCTTTATCCATCTGATGCTTCATTAAAAGAAGCCCAACCTGTGCGATCTGGCACGGAAACTCCTCATACTCAATACCATAATACTGATCCACAGAGACCCTACACAACAGATCCGTGATGATCCTTTGCCTATTATCATGGAGCATCTTTAAGACTTCAAATTCCAAGAGTCGAAGCTCGCGATATGTGATGATCAGAAAATTTCCGCACCCGCACGCTGGATCCAAAAACCGAAGCCCGGCAATCTTATTATGGAATGTCTCCAGCTCGGCTTTAGTGGATTTCATGCGGTCAAACTCCGCCCACAGGTCATCGAGGAACAGGGGCTTAATGACCTTCATAATGTTATCTTCGCTTGTATAATGCGCGCCCATCTCGCGCCGCTGCTGCTCGTCCATGACCCCTTGAAACATTGCGCCAAAAATGGCCGGAGAAATATATGACCAGTCAAAGTCACAGCAATCAATCAGCGTCTGGCGCATTTTGGAATCGAAGGATGCCGGTGGAAGCGGGACGGAAAACAGTTCGCCGTTAATGTAGCGGAAACGCTGGAGTTCTTCCCGAAGCGTGCTCATGCGCCTTTCGTTTGGTGTATCCAAAATTGAAAATAGTTCCATCATTCGAGCGGATAGGTCGGAGCCGTCCTCCTTGGAAGCCTTCAAGTATGCCTCAAACGTTCCCTTTTCGAATATTCCGGTATCTTCAGCAAAAAGGCAGAACAATAGGCGAACCAGATAGATCTCTAACGGCTTTCCCTGATACCCGTTTTCCTTTAGTTGGTCGTGGAGCTTTGCCATCTTATAGGATGCGGCGGTATTGACCTGGATGTCGGTTTCAAAGGACACTTCCGACGTGTAACCGGCAAGGATACCAAACATCCGCAAGTGGTTTTTGAGTTGACTGAGTTTAAATTTTTTGAAGGTTTGTCCCGTCCGAAGGTTGGATACTTGAAACCACTCAAAATCAGAGACCATCAATAGTTCTGGGTATTCAACCGGGGCGAGGCACCGGGCATAATCGTGCGCTTGGCTATAAGCCCGCACAAGACTTTCGCCCTTGCTCTTCATCTCGATGAGGATTTTTCCGGGCAATAGATAGTCGATATAAAGAGGGACGCCCTCGGGGTTAATAACCGGGTGCTCATGGACGCCTGCACGTGGATCCGCGCCGAACACAATCAAAAATTCGTTTTCAAATGTTTGCGCATATTGCTTTTCGTTTCCGGAACTGTCCTTCCAGTTTCTGGCAAAGGCAATGGCGTTACTTTCGATATCTCCCCAACTGAGCACGATGATGATCCTCCTGCCTTTTGCTATAACCCATTTGGTTATATGTTAATCTTGGGTATCAGTTTTGATGCGAGCAATCAGCGCAATTACGATGACTCCCACAACCGCTGTGAGTATAAACCCGCCGAGCCCGCTCTCGCCTTGCTCTATAAAAAAACCAAATGGAAAGATCATAAGTATAATAACAATTCCAATCCCGATTCCCTTTAATATTTTTTTCAACATCTCGATTCGTTCTGCTCTTTCGATTACTTTTTCTTCTATCAAAAGACGATTTTCAATTTCACGATCGAGCCTATCTTTTATTTCTTTCAATTTTTGGTTGTTTACATCAATATCGAGGATTTTTTCGAAATAGTTTGCTTCGATAGCATTTGCCTGTTCCTGAAACTCCTCCAATGTAAGGTTATAGTTCGGTAATAACGAGTTTACCTTGTCCTCTGCGCGAACAAGAAGATTACTGACTTCATTTTTTCTGCTTAACTCCACGGCTCCGCTATGCTGGACAAGGATGCGGCGGATTTCTTCTTGAACCTGATACTTTGCGCCACAGTACATACAAAAGCCGGTTATCCGGGCATCGTCCATTTGAATGGATCCGCCACAATTTGGACACTTGAGATTTACGAGAGTCATCGTGTATCCTCCGTTGCTTTAAATCGATTTTTCTCCCCAGAAAACAAACCTTTATTACGCGCCTTTTTCTTTATATTATATTGATTATACTCTCCGGCATATATGCCCTCAACCAAACCCCGTTTGATTCTGCCTGTTTTTTATTACATATTCGTTATATTTCGCATTTATCCGTCCTTTTTGATACCAACCCCGTGCTATACTCGTATTTATTAAACAGTCAAGGGAGGCAATCATGATTTCGAAAAATCCGACAAATCGCCTTCCCTGCCCTCCGACTCCATGTAAAATGACGGTTTACGACAACTGGGAAGCGACGTATCGAAGGGTCATTCGCGATTTTTTTGGCGGGAACGCCGATTGCCGGTGGGAAAACGAATTCTATTTGATTCGAAACACGCTTTCGATTGCTCCGGATCTCTTTTATGAGCTTTTCCGCGTGACACAGGAAATTACAAACCTAAAAAACGCTCCGACCCGCTCGAGATCGGTGCAAAATGGCTTTCATGCGGTATTTTTGCCGTTTCTGACCTTCGGCGTTATGAGGACGGAAGAACGGCCGCACGTGGAATTATCGCGCTGCTTCGAGATCAGTTTTCGCGCGCGTTTCATCCGTTTTCCCGAGATGAATACATCGCCGTCACCATCGTTTCGTATTTTCGATACGAACTTCGCCACACAAGGCTTGCGATCGAGTGTTGTAAGGCGGACAAAAACCTGACGATCGACGCCTTGTTTAGTAAGCTCGAAGGCTGGTATCTAAATGACTTGGACGATATTGAAAAGATTATTGATTATGAATCACGACCGGCGACGTCAACCTCAAAAAAACCGGGGCATGGGAAAATTATTAAGATTCCGAGGGCGTGGGATGATAGCATTTAAATTCACGCTTGTCCAGACGGATTTGGTATTATTTAGACGGCTTAATTTTTAAGCAAAAGAAAAGCCCTCTCTCCGTTTAGGAAAGAGGGCTTATAAAACGAACTAGAACATTTTTTAGCCCTCTCCCTTTCCTATACTCGTTCAATTATATCTCTACAAATGGGACATTATTGTCTCACTTGGTATTTTTTAATTTATTCCACTCTTTCAGTATAGTACAATTCTGGAAATTTGCTTCTTTTTTTGGGTAGGATCTTCGTTTCTCATGTAAATAAATAGCAACATGATCACAAGTTGTCTTTCCACTGGGGTATAATACTTTCAATACTGTAATCGTGATATCGTGCCTGAGACACATGGCGAGACCACCACAGATAATGCCATCCTATACGGACACATTTTGTCATGTATATGAGTCGCTCGAAAATATTCATCTTGATAACCTCCATATAGCGTAATGGTATCGCCATGAATGATCACAATCAATATGATATATTCGGTATTTTTTGTCCGTAATCTGTTCTTATGTTTCCGAAATATCTCGTGACGTACTCTTTTTCGCGGTAGTTGTCTCCCGGCTAACAGGGGATAAACCAACATCAAAACATAAGACCCCATATGATGCAACCTTCTGGCCTATAATAATTCTTCTATTGGTTTTTATGCTAATAATACTCTTTTGCTCGTTTTTTCTCATCATTGACTTAAATTTGGTAGTATTTTACTATTTTACAAGATAACTGTTATTCAAGGAGATCATGATGTCTTATCGGCCGGAAGCTCGTTGG
>JAAYYB010000094.1 GCA_012515615.1 Fibrobacter sp. | reverse complement strand
TGCTTGAATTCTTCCAGGCTACAACCAGTTTTAATCTACCTACAGTTCGCCGGTGCGGCCGCAAAGGCGTTTGCAAATGTGACGGCCACACCTGCCTGCATAACTGGTGGACAACAAGGGGTGATAGCGGAAGACCGGTTTCCTGACCGGGCTGTAGCGCAAGAGGGGACACCCTCTTCCAAAATATCTTTATTCTTATTTTTTGTCTATATTGGGGACACCCTCTTCCAAAAAATCTTTATTCTTAATTATCAAATATTATAATATGTTAGCGCGTATGCCCCTGTCCCCTGGGTATAGCCGGCGAAGTTTATTTTAACGATCTACAAAAAAAGAAAGGTACACAATTGCTTCAATATACCGGTTTTAAATACTGTCCCCGATGCGGAGTTCAGGCATTGGAGGTTTTCCTAAAGAACGGCAGTAAATGCACTAATTGCGGTTTTATCTATTTCCACAACATGGCTGCGGCTGTCGGCGGGATAATACAAACAGCTGAGGGCATACTCCTTGCGCAGCGTGCGCATGAGCCTCGCAGGGGGTTTTATGACCTTCCCGGCGGATTCGTCGATTATGGGGAATCGCTTGAAACAGCCATGAAGAGGGAAATAAAAGAGGAGACAGGAATCAATATCACTGAGATGAGTTATCTGGGTTCATTTCCAAATACCTACATTTACGAAGATGTCACTTACTTTACTTCTGATGCATTCTTTGTCTGCCGGATTCCCGAAGGGGAAAAGCCGGAACCAAGTGAGGAGATCTGTTCATTTTTGATCTGCAAACCCGGGGAGATTCCATTTGAAAAAATCGCATTTGATTCTGCTAAAGCAGCTCTTAGATACTATGCTTCATCAAGCCGTTCTTCAACGGTGTGACGATCCGTGGCGGTTGTGCTGAAGAGGTTGCTTCTGCAAATAACGTAACATTCCACACTCCGTCATTCCTGCAAAAGCAGGAAACCATCTTCTCCGGTCTCAACAATTCTCAGATGGATGCCGTTTTTCAACGGCATGACGTCCGTGGTGGTTGTACTGAAAAGGTTGTTTCTACGAATAACGTAACGGGTCGCGGCTATATGAAGTTTTTGCGAAACGCAGTGGAGCAAAAATTTGGGTGGAGCGAAGCGAAACCATATAGCCGCTGTTGTATGATGTGCTTGGGAGGCGGGCTTCATTCCACTCATGACAAATGGACTTTTATCTTCTTTGCCTTTAAACTTGCCCATATTTCAGCTGCAGCCACGACGGCGAAAGCTGATCTTTAGAAATGGTACTAATTCTTTCCTCAAAAAAACACGTCTTTAAAACGTGATTACTTTGTCGCTACCAATAACCCATTCTGCCAATTCCGGCATTGTCGATTTTTCTGCACCATCAAAATATGGATGGTTTTTGAAAATTCCACAGCGAGCCATACACGTTCCGCAAACTTTTACAGATGAGCCTTTCGAAATAAGTTCTTTTAACATTTGAGAAAGGTCTTGGTCATAACCTTCCGGCACCTTGTAAACATCGCGAGCCATGTCAACAGAATCATTCATCTTCCTGTCCTGTTTCAAGAAGCTTTCCAGCCAATCGCAATCCATTCCAGGTTACATCAGTGCTATCATAAGGTGGTCGGTTAAAAATAATGAGAATCTTCATTTTCCCTCCAGGGATTTTAAGCAGTTTTACCGTTCTTTTTATTCTTTTTTTGGGCAATCATACTTGCTATTGCAAAGATGAAAAACGCACAACCGAACCAAACATGAATATGAACAATCATTAAATGCTTTGGCTCAGTATGCATTATATAATGTATGAAAAGTGGTATTGTAGATAGCAATGTAATAAAAAAGGAAACCATTCTTCCAATTGTTATAAGCTTGAACATAGAAATCTCCTCCTCCTTTAGGATTATCCGACAAATACTGTATTTTTAATAGGACGCGGAGCTTTAATTACCATAAAAATCAGGTCGCTATTGCTTTCATTGTACCAGCAGTGCAGAATGTCTTTAGGACTCTCAATGAGTGTGTTCTCTTCTACTTTTGTCTTTTCTTCACCCACTTGTACTACACCCTCACCCTTAAGCACATAAAAAGCGACATCAACGGGTGTGATATGCTTCTTCAATGATTGCCCCGGTTTAAGGGTAATAATGGTAACCATTGCGTCTTCGGTATTATATAGATTTCTTGCATCAACATTGTGCGCGGTTTCCATTATTGGCATTTCAGATAATTTTCTTGTTACAATCATGGTTTATCCCTTCTATTTCATTCACCAAGTTGCCAGTATATTATACAATAATAACCGCACCATGAATGATGATCATGATGCGATTGTCAATTGTAGAAACATCAGCTTTAATTATTCATGAATAATGTAATGTCTTCATCAACGGTTCCTGTTCCGGCAATTCCGAATTTTTCAACCAGAACTTTAGCTACATTAGGAGAAAGAAAACCGGGAAGTGTCGGTCCCAGGTGGATATTCTTTACACCAAGAAACAACAGTGCCAGAAGAACGATAACTGCTTTCTGCTCGTACCAAGCGATATTATACGCAATAGGCAGCTTGTTGATATCGACGAGACCGAAAACTTCTTTAAGTTTAAGTGCAATAACTGCAAGAGAGTAGGAATCATTACACTGTCCCGCATCAAGAACCCGTGGGATACCACCTATGTCCCCCAACTTCAATTTATTATAACGATACTTGGCACATCCGGCGGTAAGAATGATAGTATCTTTCGGGAGCTTTTCCGCAAATTCCGTATAATACTCACGTGATTTCATTCTTCCGTCACATCCCGCCATAACAAAGAATTTCTTAACAGCACCGGATTTTACTGCATCTACCACCTTATCAGCAAGAGCAAGCACCTGATTATGTGCAAAGCCACCAACAATGCTTCCGCTTTCAATTGCTTCTGGTGCAGGAAGTTTTTTCGCCATCGCTATGATAGCAGAAAAATCTTTTTTACCATTGGCATCACCGGTAATATGAGGACAGCCGGGGAATCCTGAAGCACCAGTTGTAAATATTCTACCACGAACTTCTTCGCTCTTTGGCGGTACAATGCAGTTAGTGGTAAAGAGAATCGGCCCATGAAATGTCTCAAATTCACCAACCTGTTTCCACCATGAGTTACCATAATTACCAACAAAGTTATCATACTTTTTAAATGCCGGATAGTAATGTGCCGGAAGCATCTCACCATGAGTATATACATCGACATCTGTCCCGGCTGTTTGTTCAAGCAGTTGTTCCAGGTCTGTCAGATCGTGTCCTGAAATGAGTATCGCGGGATTATTGCGGGTACCTATGTTTACTTCAGTGATTTCCGGGTTACCATATTTTGAGGTATTCGCATCATCAAGAAGTGCCATTGCTTTTACACCATTCTCACCGGTTTCAAGTGTAAGCGCAAGCAGATCATCAAGGGAAGCAGAATCATTCTGGAGAACATCAAGCGCCTTGTAAATGAATGTATAGAGCGCAGTATCCTCCTTTCCGATGTTCACTGCATGTTCGGCATATGCGGCAAGCCCTTTTAAACCATAAGTAATAGTTTCCTTGAGAGAACGAATATCCTCATTGTCAGTCGCAAGAATCCCGACAATCGCCGCTTTCGTAAGCATTGCATCACGGGTTTCCACATTGAATAATGCTGCATCATTGAGATCTGCAATACCTATAGTTTTCTTCAAACCGTCCCGAAGTGTAAGCATTTTCGTAATCTGCTTCTCAATCGCATTATCGTCAAAGTTGGCATTGGTGATAGTCATAAAAAGACTGGTAAGTATGTTATGGTTTATTTCCGACAGCGTATCGGCATCAATACCGCCTTTAACGACAATGTGCGCGATTCCTTTACAGGTATACATAAGAAGATCCTGGAGTTTTGCAACTTCCTCAGTCTTGCCGCAGACACCCTTGATTATACATCCGGTATTTTTTGCCGTTTCCTGACACTGATAACAGAACATGCTCATACGATTCCTCCTGTGTTATTGTTGATTTCTTTTCTATTTGATAGATATAGTCAGATTATCAATTCCCATCATCTCCAATCGCTTCTACTGGACAGCCATTTTTTGCATCATCACAAGCTGAACTTTCATCATCATTATCTGGCTGTTTGAAAACCATTGAAGAACTGCCATCATCTTTCATCCTGAAATTGCCGGGAGCCGTTGAAGTACAGGCCTCACAACATATGCATGATGTGTCAACATAGTACTTCCCGCATACATTCCCTTCAACTCTGTTTTTAATGTCTGCCATAAAAACCTTTCTATCAGTGTGTAATGTTACCCACTTATGGAAATAACTTTTTTAAGAGATAACCAGAGCGCTTTTCCTTCTTTTTGAATATTGAATGAAAGCCCGGACAACCACCATCTGGTGACAAGCAACCGCATCGATCCCATTACAAGCAGCGCAATATCTTTTGAAGAGATATCATTTCTGATCTCTTCGGTACTAACTGAACCAACTGCTTTAATGATTGCGCTTTCCATACTATCCAGGATATTCAGTATTTGTTGTGATACCTGTTTTTCTTCTCTGAAAAATTCAGTTGATAACAGTACCGCCGCGATTGAAGGTCTTCGGGAAAACATTTCAAAGTGGTGGCGATAGACTTCTTCAATAAGATTGATACCAGTTTTGCCGGTTGAAACCGCATCTTCAAAAACTGTTTGGAAAAGATCCTTGAAGTGTCTCAATACTGCAATGACGATCTCCCGTTTGCTGTCGAAATGCCGGTAAAGTGCCGGTTCGGTAACGCCAACTTCCTGAGCTAAACGTTTGATGGTAAGACCCTGAATCCCATTTTCTCCAATGATGTCGATAGCAGCATCAACGATATCATTCTGCCGTGATGAAAGAGTATTTGCCATTACCTTCCCCCGTGTTAGTTAGTGCTAACTAACAGTATACATAATGGGCATTTTCACTGGCAACAATTTACTGCGATTATCAAAGTTATCTTAATGAGGTTATAAATATTATGTTATTTACGTGAAATTATTTGGTTTTATCTGTATTTTAATCCAAACTCGACGTTTGGATTCTCTCTTAGGACAAGTTTTCTTTAATTGAATAATTGATACAATACTGTCTTTACAATTAATTCATTTGATTTTCCTCAGCCTATCAAGCATTTTATACCAACGTTCCGCACTCCGTCATTCCTGCGAAAGCAGGAAACCATAATGCAAATAATAATCCTTTTTTAGAAACCAAGAATACATGTCTGCCACCAATTACTATTGTCCTATTCCTGGAGGGTGCAACGTGCGTGCCCCCTGTAGGAAATACATGCTTGAGAG
>JAAYYB010000093.1 GCA_012515615.1 Fibrobacter sp. | reverse complement strand
GATGGACAAGAATATACCAAGTTATACCGACATGCGATATCTTGTCTGGATCTCCAATGCAGGGTTCGGCAATTACGATCTTGACAAAATCAATTTTATACGTGGATCGATGGAAGAGCTGTTACCCTATGTAAAGAGTTACACTTTATCAACTAACTATACCGGTGACCCCTCTTACGAAACGAACTGGACCGGCGGACCTCCCCCGAGGGTACTCGATTCAACATCAGCCATAAACTCCCGTTTTCTTGATCCTAAGCCGTTTCTTGTCCCGCAGATCAGCAATCCGGTCCGCGGGGGAAATGTTACTGTTAATTTTACATTACCGGTTGAATTTACAGTGGAAATGGGTATTTTCAATCTCAAAGGCGCGCTGGTACGCAGGCTTGGCAAGCAGTTTTTATCTGCAGGCAGCTATAGTACCGTGTGGAATGGATGTGACGACAGTGGTTCCCGTGTACCTTCAGGAAAGTACATAATAAAGTTCAAGTTCGGATCACGTGTTATTTGCGATCAGGTACTGATAAGCAGATAACCAAAATTAAAACCAGAACAATTATTACAGGAGCCCTCTGAATGTACACTATTTTTTTTCGTAAAGTATCTCAGATATGTGTCACTGCGCTCATTCTTTCCGTTCCGGCAGTTTTCGGTCAGAACCTTGGGACTGTGAATCTTCCATCGACTATTGCCGATGCTGGTGTGCAGATAGTGGACATGGTACCTGTTAAGCCTCAGCAGATTGGCTACTGCGAAGGTCCTGTTGTCAAGGATGGCACATTGTACTTTTCAGAGCAGAATGCAGGGATCATATGGAAAGTAACCGCCTCCGGGACTGTATCGAAATGGATGACCATGAATCCAGCATATGTAAATGGCCTGGACATTGCTCCAAGTGGCAATCTGGCGATTTGTGAAAAGACCCGTATTACAGAGCGGGATTATGACGGCAATCTGATCCGTGTAATAACAAGCGGTAATAACTGGGGACAGGGAGCAAATGACCTGACCTTTGCATCTAACGGCGATATGTTCTTTACCGCCTTCAATCAGCATTTCTGGTTTCACTCAGCCGACAGCTCGGTTAACCACGACTATAACTTCAATCAGCCGCAAAACATCAATTTCAACGGTATAGAATATATAGAAGAAAAGGGAATTCTTTACGCATGCCAATGGGGACAGAATAAGGTCCTGAAATACAGTGTCAATGAGAACAGAGACGTGAATACCAACAACCCTGTCACATTCGCCGCAATTGCCGGTCCAGACGGCATTACAGTGGATGAAAATTATAATGTTTATATCGCCAGCAACAACTTTTCTACCGGTGGAATCTATGTATATGATTCTTCGGGGAATCAGCTTGGCAACATTCTCATGCGGCAGGACAACAACCCCGGTTCCAATGCCAGTAATTGTGTTTTTGGCGGCCCGGAAAATAAGACCCTCTATATCACAGGCGACAATGGAGCATATAAAGTACAGCTCAAGGTTGCAGGAAGAATCAGACCGGGAAACACGGCTATCCTGAATAAAAATTTGTACAGGCATTCAGTTTCTGAGGCAAACAGGCAGGATCCGGAGTTTATCATATCCAGAACCGGAAACCAACTGCAGTTAAGCTTCTCTGGAAAATCAAATGCCACGGGTGCCATCTACATGCCCTCTGGAAAAAGACTGCACTCATTTTCTTTCTCTGGCTCCACTCCCCTGCTCTGGCAGCCCCCATCCAAAGGGATTTACGTTGCGCGAGTCTCCTGTAGTAACAGAACGATTTCGGAAGTAATCGGGTTTGATTGATTTGGAATCGTCAATACTCAGGTATTTGGGGGCATAACCATACTGAACCTGAGAGGCCCTACTACCGAACAATGCACGGGTTTTCACTTCGGAATCGGGATCCGAATCGGAAAACAAAATAGCAGGTGTGGGCATTTTAGCCAACGGATTCAATGCCTCTGTATATATCTCAGAGAGGACAATCTGTCATTTTTCATTATATTAATCAGTGGATGCAGCAGCATGCCTATGCTGTACACCAAAATCAGATTAAAAATTAAATGAGCCCGGTTCAGGCACCATTTCTTCAAATTGTTAATTCGACACTATCAACATAAGGGGACAGATATGAAATTTAGATTGATAGCTGCTATAGTGGCTACCATAGTGATGAATGGCTTCGCACAGGACAACACACTTGTTCTTGATGTCAGTAACGCGAGGGACACAATTAGAAAAGATGTTTACGGTGGGCTTCTGGAAGACTGGGGCCGAGATATGTACAACGGTATCTATGTAGGCAAAAGTTCTTCAATACCAAACACTAACGGAATGCGTAATGACATAATTGCTGGCCTCAAAGAGATCGACATCGGTGTTATGCAATTTCCCGGGGGATGTAAGGCAGAAGTTTATCATTGGAAAAATGGCGTCGGCACTACCCGGGCTGGTGGTGATATGGTGAATGGAATGGGTACTGATGAGTATTTCCAACTCTGTGAGTTGGTGGGTTCTGCTCCATTTATTCAAGCAAACTGTAAAGAGGGATCTCCAGCAGAAATGAAGGCCTGGCTTGAATACATTAATGAAAATTTCCCTGATAAGCTCAAATATCTTGGAATGGGCAATGAACCCTGGGGTGGATGCTATACAGGTATAACTGTCGATGCATATCTGACTAACTGGTATGATAAATTCAATGTTGCCATTCCGGAAGTATTTAATGGTAAGATCGTAAGAATAGCAGCTGCTGGTTTCAATGATGAAAATACTACCAATTTTTCGTGGACCGATGAGGTTTTGCGCCGTGAGATTGGAAATGTAGAAGGAATCTCCTGGCATTATTATACCTCCAGAACCTGGAATGATGCTCAAAGGTACAGCTGTATGGATTTTAACGAAGCCGATTACTACGGAATGCTTAAGTTAGGGTATAATATTGAAGCTATCGGGAAAAAAGTAATGGCAATTATGGATCAGAGAGATCCCAACAATACAATTAGTTTACAGCCAGACGAATGGGGTGCATGGAATCAGGCAATCCCCGACATGGGCCTTTCCTATCAGCAGATGACTGTTCGTGAAGCACAGCTTACAGCTCAGCATCTCAACTATTTTAACAACAACTGCAAACGTATCCGAATGGCACAGTGCGCGCAACCGGTCAATGCAATCCATTCGTTCTTCTTGACAAAAAACCCACCGACAACCGAATTGATCAAAACTCCGGCTTTTTATGTCTACAAGCTTTATGTGCCACACCATAATGCCATCATGGTACCTTCAACACTCACTTGCGGAAAGGTGAATGACCTGCCGGTTATGACTGCTTCTGCTTCTGTCAAAAACGGGTTACTTCATATCAGTGTGAATAATTTCCATGCAACAGCTACACAAACATTGTCAATTACTATAAATGGGGAGACCTATGAAAAGATTACAGGTCAGATTGTCAATGGCCCACATTTCAACAGTTATAACGATTATGGCAAGGCCGAGGCTGTGACTCTGCAAACTTTTGAATCTTCAAATTTCTCATTAAACGGTAATAAAGTAACGGTGACATTACCGGCACATAGCGTGGTTATGCTTGAACTCACTTCGCCCAATGTTGGTACTATTTCCAATGGCCGCAGGGAAAAATCTCAAAAGATTTCAGTAATCAAAACTCTTGGTAATCAAATTGTGGTGAAGCATGGTTTGGCCAGTTCTACTCCAGTTACGCTTTCATTATTTACAATTGATGGAAAATCAGCAGTTCCGGCATACTGTACAGTTGCCGGAACAGGCTCACTTAAATGGAGACCGAATGTAAGCGGGTCCAATGGAAGAATATACACTTTACGTATAAATGCAGAAGGTGTAAATCAATCACAAAAAGTGATACTGACAGAGTAAAATCTCTTAGCGTCTTTTTTATCAGATTGCATTATACAATTTAGTCCGTCCCGAAGAAAAAACAGGACGGACTTTTTTTTAAACATTAATAGAAATCAACGAGTGAGGAATGCAGGATAATACGACTACTATCTCCAATTTCCCCCCCCAAAGCCCCGCGTTTTCCTTCCCTTCGGTTCTGTGAAGGAGGAAAAATTGAGTAAGGAAAAAAGCGGGTGTGAGTAGAGTACAGGCAAACAGAAATCAAGCTTGAATCGGGAATGACAAGAGAGGTGATTTGATAAAGCCAGACCATTTTAACTATGTAAATTAAGATATCGCAAATGAAAGCAGATGTTTCATTTGTGCAGGGGGTGGAGTGCTACTTTCCTCCAAATCTTACAATATCACTTTCAGCCCGCTGGTTAAGGTAACAGAGTTTTATCCACTCTGCTGAACGAGCTGCTCTTTCTATTCGTATTTCATCCATGGTACCTTTGAAGAACTCACTGATTTCGTCTTCATAATAACGCCCACCCAGCATAAGCGGATTGACATTGTTGGAACGTGGATTCATGCCGATACTTTTCGAAGTATCTACAATCTCTCCATTGACATACAATCGAACTCTGTCACCATCAAATGTGCTGGTTATATAATACCAGGTTTCCAGAGTCATCGGACATGGCACAGAATCGTAGGAGTCTTTAAAAATACCGCGCCAGACAAAAGTATCTACAAAATGCTCAGCCTGAAAGCCTCTCCATCTTGCATTGTACCAAAGCGTATAAGATGACTCTTTGATGATAAATCTCCAGTTAGGGCATAATCCTTTTTCCGCCTTTACCCAGCAGCTCAGTGTGTAATTTCCGTCCAGATTAAGCATACCGGCGTTAATATTATCGCTGACACCGTCAAACACTAGTCCATCACCAACCATGCCCCTCACAACACTCTCTGAGCTCATGGAACTGCTTGACGTCCCGTTATAACCATTGCCGGTGCGGTCCAATATACACCCTTCACCAGTTGAGGGATCTTCATTAAGATGCCACACCCCCACAAAGCCGAGTGCCGTATCAAAAACAGCAGCACCATTTGACTTCTTTACAGCAGCACTTCCGCCCCATTTCAATAATATGCGTTGTTCGGTACTGCTTCCGCTGATAGTATCAATTTTTACCCAGATTGTGGCACGTCCTGACTTTGGATCCCATTGTTCAATTTCAAAAGGCAGCGATTTTCCATCTGCCTTTGCAAATCGGATATCATCGCCATCTGGATCGGCCTTATCAAAATCGAATGATGAATCGTCAAACCTTACAAGCACAGGGAAGCCGGTTATTGAGAAACCTTTCAGATCTGCGGCGGACGTATTCAGGTATAAAAACTCTGAATAAACCGCTTTTCCAGAGATATTAACTGTAAGAGTGTCCTCAGGAATGGTTTTTAAATTCAGCAGCTCTCTTTCGGTACCGGCCTTGACACCATCACAGACAATCAAATCCAGATAACCTTCAGGCAGATCATTTATCATAAACGATCCGTTCTGATCAACCTGCACCAGCCTTTCAAGCCCCTTTACCTGCACAAACAGCTTCTGTTCCCCGGTTCCATCAGAATCGACATGTCCTTTTAAAACCGCATA
Organism: Fibrobacter sp.; assembly: GCA_012515615.1. GTDB lineage: Bacteria > Fibrobacterota > Chitinivibrionia > Chitinivibrionales > Chitinispirillaceae > JAAYIG01. The sequence goes on along the minus strand of JAAYYB010000093.1, from coordinate 22,360 downwards.
GGGATGCAGAGAATCGGTTCCAAGGTCAAGAGTGTCGTCATCAGTCGCAATTGTACAATTAAAAACAGTCACACCCGATAAAGATACTGTATCGTTCACCTCTACACAGTAATCACCATGATCTAAATCGGTAATTAGAAACCTGCCGAGAGAATCGGTAAGTACCTCTTTACTTTTTATGGCCTGCTTTGCAAGAGCCGGCGAACTGACATAATCGGCCTGGCGCAGGCGCACAAGACTGCCCGCGGCAGGAGTTCCGTCAGAATTCATCACACATGCACAGATTCCATTGGTCGTCTCCGATCCCCCTTTGCTCCCGGCAATATCTCCAATTGAACATGCAGAGACCAGTGCCAGAAAAACCGGAAATGCTATCAGGAGGTGTTTCACTGATCGCCTCCAAGAGTAACCGATAATGGGATGACCTGAATATTAACCTGAAAAACAGTGTCGGGTGCATTCTCGTTTTCTAGTGAAAGAATAGACTGCCTGAATTGACGGATACGCTCTCTTATCTCCGGAAGATCTTTCGTGGAGAGAGCTACTGTTACGGTAGATACATCACGAAGCTCTTTAGGGTGTACATCCAGAGACTGCGCAGAAAGACTGATCGTCTCTTTCTGAAAAGTATGAATGGCTGCCGATTGCCACCGCTCACCGCTTGTCACAAATGCGTCGGTAGGACGGTAAATGCCATCCTCTCCGCATTTTAACAATCCTATTTTCATAAGAATACGGATCGATTCCTGTGCCTGCTTGGCGGTGATGGAAGGGGTCATCAGCATGGCGAGTTTTTTATAATCGCCTTTGAATTCATAGATAGAGAGAAGCGCATGAATTGCACTGTGATACCATTTCTGATAAAAAGCATACTGCCATTCCTCTACAGGCCTGGCGCCGGGCTCCCGAAGCGCCATCAATCTTTCAAAGTAAAGTTTTATATCGGAAGTTGTTTTGGCTTTATTATAACTGACTAACACTTCAAAATATCGTGATTCGCGCTCTGAAAACTTGAAAAACTCACAAATCGGTGCGATGGATCTTTTGGCCAGATGGTGTTTTCCCTGGATCACTTTCAGCAGAAATCCCGGGTCAAGCTTCATATGAATACCCAGGTACCGGAAAGAGATGTAGGGATTATCCCGTTTTTTTTTCCTCGTAGAAATCACGAAGGAACTTCTGGTAGTCGAAATATTCAAATATTCGCTTCATACTATTATAATATACAACTTTTCATGCATTATACAGGTACAGAATGCATATTTGTTGAACCAATATTCAAGGGGATTGCTGGAAAGGCGGATTCCATACGAAGATGTAACTTTTTCTTATCTTCCATAAATACAGCAGGTTATACAGCAGATCAGTATCGGCACTACTGTTTAACAATTGATACTACCGAAGAGTTCATAACCTGGTTGCGGTAGCAAAGCTTTATCCAGTCAGGAGAGCACGCCCGGTCAATGATGCGTACTTCATCAATTTTACCGTCAAAATAGTAAGATCTATCAACAATATCGCCCAGAAGATTTCCGATTGTAACATCATAGGAATCGTCAAATGATCTTTTCAGGGGCCAGATTTCAGTTACACTGTCAGTGCAGATTCCATTGACGTAGAGGTACTGGTTTTTGCCTTTACGTACACCTGTGACAAGAGTCCATATACCCGATTCAGCTGCAGAGCTGGTTATTTCCCACCCGGTACCGTTCTTGTATTCAGTAAATTCCCAATGATGCATTTGCAGCTTTTCCATCTGGTACTGAAGCCACCCTTTACCAAGAATTGTATTATAAAGAGTGTCCAGGGTATCAAGATATGCCCACGCGCTAAGGGTGTAGTAACTGTTTTCGGGAAAATTAAGCTTACTGTCGGCAGATTGCTTAATTTGAATATATTGAGATTGACCATCAAATTCATAAGCATCACCAATAATCCCTGTAACAGAAACTGGCACATTGATTAGAGTGCCATCATAATTGTTTACAGTGGCATCATTTATGTTCTTCACCCCATCACCATCCATGTGCCATACACCCTGAAAGCCCCGAGCAGTATCGAAAACCAGTCCACTGTTGGATAAGCCTGCCGCTGAATTATTTCCCCAATACATGTAAATAAACTGATCACTGTCATTGCCGTAGACTGTATCTATTTTCACCCATACAGCCGCATTGCTGCCCCCTTTATTCCAGGACTCAATCTGATAGTTCAGCGGCGAACAATCGGCTTTGGAAAACCTGAGATCTCCTCCATCAGTTTTGGCGACAGAAAAATCGAAATTTTTGCTGTCGAGACGTACAAGAAGAGGAAATCCAATCAAGTTCTCTGATATATCCGCACCGTCTGAAGTCGTGTTTATAGAAACCTTCGCCATTTTTTTCCATGCCATATATTCCGATATCATCAACGAACCGGATGCCGAGATATTTACATTTTTGTAAATTCGAACCGGCGCATCAGAATTATTTCTGATAAAGCAGATCTGTGGATACCGCCCCTGTGCAACAGAATCAATCACTACGGTTTTTCCCTCAACTTTTGAAACACAACCAACTGTACCGGCCAGATATACAAATCCGGAATCAAGAGAGTCTGGAACCTGCACGGTTATTTTTACAGCCGGCTTAAGTGTGTCAAGCCGGGTTGAATCACTGTATGATGAATCCACATCGGGAATACTAATGTAAAATCGGGTTTTTTGGACAATATGAACCGCCTCAAGAGAATAATCACCGGCACTGACATTTTTAAAGGAGTACTTTCCTGTTGAATCCGTCGTATCTTTAAGGACAGCGACGTCTTCAGATACACTGTCAATGGGAGCGTAATCAGCAGGAATCAGAAAAACCAGAGTGTTCCCTGCCCTCGAACTGTTCTGGTGAACAATTTTCCCGCTGACCTCTGCATTGGTCGTATTGGTTGACCCGCCTGTAATCTGCTGGGTATTGTTCAGACAGTTTAAAAGCATCATCGAAAGCATAGCGGCAGTATACTTGAGCTTCATTTCAACTTCCGCTTTCATTTGCGAAACGGCCAATATCATCACTGACCGGGAACAACTGTATATTCAGCTGGTAAACGCAGCTGCTTTTTTCATCTCTGTTTATCAGAGTGACTATCCTATCTTTAAAAGCGACTATTTCGGCCTGAACAATCTGGTACATCTGCGGAGAGATGCCTATAGTCAATCCTGAAACATGCCTTTTATCAACTGGTATATTTTCAATTGCCTTCAGGGAGTGCTCGATCATAGCCCTGTTGAACTGTCTTACTGCCATCAGCCCTATTTCTCCGCTGTTGGTGATTGCACTGTCGGCGTGCTCGTATCCGCGTCCATTCTTTTTTTTCCTGATCAGGCACAGCTTCTCCAGAAGTTCAACGGCCTCCTTTGCTTCACCTTCGGTTATCTGAGGGTAAACACATCGGGCCAGAAAAGAGTAATTCTGTTTAAAATCATAAAGAACAACTAATTCCCTTATAACGGCATTATACCATTTAGAGAAATAATCATACTGATCCATGCTGAGAATTTTTTCAGTCACCGAATTTTCCATAGATCGCAGAACCGCATAGTATTCCTGTTTTTCAGCTGAAGTCTTTGCCTGATCAAACAGAACAAGATTTCTGAAAAATGCCGACTGCTTTTTCGTCAACTGCATGGCGGTGCAAAATTTCTCGATAGACTGCCTGCTGAGGTTCCGTTTTCCATCTATGACAAGTTTAAGAAATACCGGGGATGTCAGGCCGGCCTTTGCACAAAAGTATCGGTAAGAAAAAGCGCGGCTTGTACTCTTTTTGTATTGATAATATTCTGACAGAAACTTTCTGTAATCAATATATTCAAAAATTGAGCGCATAATCTAAATATACCAGAGATCTTTAAAAAAACAAGCGCAGCATCTCCTCAGAGAGGCACTTTTCTGAGCAGACACATTTCCGCCTTATAAATATAGCCCTGAAATGGTCAGGTTGTGGTGCTTATTGAAAATTGGAAGAAAAAGGGTTGAAAAAGCGTATCCCGAAAGGATACGCAAGAGGTCACTTCCCCTGAGTTAAGGTATTTTGACACTTTTTCAGCCATTATATAATTTATTGTTTAAGCGTTTAATTTTTATAGGACAGCAAAGAGATTTGTTATGAAAGAAATGTCCCTGCAAACGATACATCTCTTGAGCTGGATTAGAGTGCTGTACTATTTGTAATAAAACACAATGTCGGGGGGTATATGAACAGAACAAGATTTTTTGCATTGGCACTATTACTTTCTTCTGCCGTGACAAACGCAGTAACGGCAGCAGTTGCAGCACCATTTAAGATTTGTATCTGGGAGAATAACTGCCAGGCAGCAATATCACATACCTTCGATGATAATACTGCAGGTCAGACCGGCGCAGGACAGGAAGCATTTGATGCCAAAGGGTTTAAAATGACGCTGTTTACTGTTACTGAATCTATGAATCCCAACTGGACCAAATTAAAAGGTGCTTTTGCCAGGGGGCATGAGATTGCCAGCCATAGTGTCTCCCATAGTGGCACCATGCCGGATGATGAATGTCCTACATCACAAAATACTATAAGAAAAGAAGTTCCTGGAGAAAAGTGTATAACCGTAGCTTATCCAAACTGCAATATCCCCTATCAGCAAACCAAATTAAAAAGCTGCTACATTGCAGGCCGGGTTTGCGATGGGCAGATTGTCAATAAATCCCCATCTGATTTTTATCGTATTGGGGCCATAATGGCTGGAAATGCTGGAACAAACACCACAAGTGGCTTTAACAGCAAGGCAGATGAAGCGGCAAGCAGGAATGGCTGGCTGGTTTGGTGCCATCACGGGGTGGGTAATGATAGACATGGCTATTCCAATACAAACCTCGATGAGCTGAAGGGTAATCTTGATTATCTTGACAAAAATCGCAACAGATTCTGGACAGCGACATTTGGTGATGTTGCCCGCTACATAAAAGAACGCGATGCTGCCTCACTTAGTGTGCAGGAAAACACAGACGCCAGTATCACCGTACAACTCACCGATAATCTTCCTGATTCAATTTATAATTATCCCCTTTCAATCTATCTTCCACTTCCTGAAGGATGGACTGAGGATAAAATAAAAGTTACTCAGGATGGAAAAAACTTGAACGATACCGTTCTTACCATTGATTCGAAAAAAAGCCTGATGTTCAAGGCAATTCCAGACGGTGGCGCGATCACACTGGAAATCGCAACCATGACAAGGATCAATGCGAAGACATCTGCAGCAAGCAACTCTGTGGTACTAAAAAACTCCACGCTTTTAATTGACATGAGCAGTTTTTCCGGTTCAACAGTAGCGGTATCGCTTTTCGATCTCAATGGTAATTTGTTCGCGAGATATTCAGCAAACAAGTCCGCTTCCACGATGTCAATTCCTCTGTCAAAACTGAGCAATTCTATATTTGTAGCTAAGGTTACCGATGGGAAAACTTCAGTTGTGAGCCGCTGCATGCTGCAGTAACGAAGAATACCGGTGGGGTTGGAATACGATCACAGGATTCCAACTCCTAACCTTATCCTCTATTTTTTGACACTAATTAACCATGCAACCGAATTGATTCCACATCAACCTTAAGATCCAGCAATAAAAAGAAAGCAGTTCCAGGCAGACCATCACTCCTTGGTCCAGATCCTCGTATTCAAATTGAGTTCCCGGACGATAACCTCATTTGTCTTAAAGAGTTTAAAGACAGTGCGGGCATTTTCAAGCTTGACGCAGGTGGTGGCGAGACGGGGCTCGAAGAGTTTTTTACGGAAATCGACAGCAACATAGACCCTTGACTGGACAAAAGAGATGCGGATGGGTTTCTGGAAGGCGTCGGCAATGGCGAGAATGGCCTCCATTATCGCTGGTGTGAGGATGTAGCGGGCCTCGATCTGATCGGAGGAGTAGACAACGAATCGTTTTTCAAAGGCTATGTCTTCCAGTTTGACAAGTTCACCTTTCCCACCGATGCGCTGGAGAGCGGTACCAAAGCCGCCCAGAAAACGTTCTGCGAAGTCGGGCTCCACGTAAGTCGTGCCCTTGAAGTGTTTGTTGAAGTCCGCGTGAAAGAAGAGGCCATGGAAAATGTCTTCCCAGCGCTCCTGACGGCGGCCGTTTTTATCGTGAGTAACGATCTTCTTTTCGCTGTGTACCTCAGCACAGCGGAAGTCGGTCTTGTCGATGATCCCGGTGACAAGATCGTCTGAGCAGTAACGGTCGAAGTGTTCGGGGAAAAGGCCGCTTGTACGGTACTCATCCTTCCGGATGCCGTTTGAGCTCTCGTAGGTCCATTCGGGATTGATGGCCGTGACAATTTCCCGCACGAATTCTTCTTTGTATCGGGCATTATAGGCCTTAAGGTGTTTAGAGGCGCCCGCTGCGACGACGATGCCTGCGACAAGGAGGAGAACCGCAGCTGCCAACGGTATGGCCGGGTGGATGGCCGGGTTGAGAGCCGGGGCGAAAGCGGGGGTGCCGAAGCCTATGACGGCCAGAACGAAGAGAGGAATGGAGAAGAGGATGCGCGAGAGAGCCTTTTTCCTCAGTGCATCCAGGTCGACAAGTCGGGGCTTGAGAGTGGTTTCGAAGAGGTTATCAAAGTCTTCCAGCGTCGCCATGGGGCAGTTCTCCGTTCTCAGTCGAAGAGCCTGCCAACGTTAACGTTCTGCCGCTCCTGCTCGGGAATGATGAAGACCTCGCGGCGATTGAGCTTCATCTTGCCGGCGATCAGGTTACGGGGGAAGGTTTCGATTGCCGTGTTGAATTCGGTAACAGCCGCGTTGTAGGAGCGGCGGGCAGCGGAGATCTGACTCTCGATTTCGTTCATAGTACGCTGGAGATTGATGAAGTTCTCGTTCGCTTTCAGGTCAGGATAGTTCTCGACTGCGACCACGATATTGCGCAGAGAGGCTGAAATCTTATTGTCAATCTGGACCTTCTGGTCGTTCGACAGGTTACCGTCAATGGCTTTCGCACGCAGGCTGGTAACCTTTTCGAGAAGCTCTTTTTCGTGTTTTGCGTATTGCATGACGGTGGCCACGAGATTGGGGATGAGATCGTAGCGTTGTTTTAGCTGGACGTCGATGCCGCCAAAGGCATTTTCCACGCGGTTCCGGGCAGAGATGAGGCTGTTGTAGATAGCAATAATAATGAGGATCAAGAGGCCGGTGGCAACGAGGATCACGATAAGCGGTGTTGTCATGATATTCTCCTGTTCTGAATGATTAGACGGGCCTGTCGACACTGAAGCCGGAGGGTTTACGATGTGACATACCCACAAATGATAAGCTATAGTTCAAAATAGTATTCCGATTTGGAGCCTGTAAGAATTTCTGTGTAAATAGGAAATGATTAATATACCCTGTTCACAGGAGGAACGGATGGCGATCCGGACGGATCTAATTGATGTGTCGCACAAGAATTACAAAAAAACCTGAAGACATCACAGGTGAAAATGACCGTCTTAAGGAGCTTACAAGGGCTATCATTGAACGAGCTCTTGTCCCAATTACTGCCATCCACAAATGATATATATGAGTATTATCACTTGACCCTGAAAAATTCAAGTATACCGTGCGCCGAACGTTTAGTGTCGCTCGTCCATGTCAAGCCTGACTTGTAATAGAAAGTTGCAGGGTTTCCCACCAGCAACTTCGTAAGATTCCCAAGTATTGGACCCAAATCGTCTATGAAAGAGTATCGGAACAGCTGGTTTTCGGCACGGATAGTCCACTGGTCATTGGGTGCCGAGTAAAATGTGGTCTCTGTGGGTTTTCCATCGATAGTGTCGATTACGGAGGTTACCTTGACGTTGTTTACCGCGACGGGTGCCGCATCTCCGCCTTTCCAGATCCAGCCGGCAGGAGATGCATTTTTTTTCACTGGAATGCGGAATTGCGCCAGCACACTTTCCCCATCCATCAATCCCCTGAATAATATGATGCCTCTGGAAACTTCGGGCGCAGCGCCAACCGACCGTGAGTGCTCGAGCATCAAACGGCATCCTTGAATGGTTCGTGGTGCAGAACCAGGAATGGTAAGTGTCATATTGGCATTGGCACCGTGAATGAGAACCAGGTGTTCGAAAAATTTTCCAATTGAATCTTCCGGTGAAGGTGCGGTAACGGTGACATCGATCAACGGAACTTTGACGGGAGTGGGAACGACATCGGTCATGATGTCCACATCACCACCTTTAAGCGCCATGGTAATTCGGGTCGAATCGTTGGTACATGCAAGACGGCAAGGGCCGATTACTAAAGCTGAACCAGGGGATTCTTCGGTATGCCATTTATCTCTTCCATAATAATTTGATGTTTTCCATGAAATACCTCCGGGTAAGATTGCCAGCAGACGGATTGTTCCGTTTGGTCCGCCGGGACCTATATTGGTGATGGTGGTCTGTACCTGAACGAATGTGCCGTCATCCGCCGAAACCGAGGCTGTATACATGTCGGTAAAACTCCCGGCCGGGAGTATCACAGGATGAAAGGGCGGAACAGTACATTCCGCAAAAGATGAGAACGTACTGTGCGAAAAAATGATAAATAAAGATAATAAACGGCAAAAACACTTGAGGAAAGAGGAATTCCGTTGCGTTTCGGTACTCACACTCATGACCAGTTGTTCCCGTCGAGCGATAAGCATTTCCTTTTCGACCGTTCACGCATTTCCCGGCTGTAATTCCGTGCCCGCCGGACCTGAAATGTTCCCTTGACTGCGGTCCAGCTGGCCTGACAGGACCCGTTACCGGCCAGCTATAGCTTAAATATCATCAATACAGGATAGAAAGTCAACGGTTTTGCGGTTTCGGACATTGCTCCCGCAAAGCGGGCTGGGGATTACCGCTATTTCAGCCGCATTGTCGAGAAGACTTGTATTTGATTGCCCTTCCGCGTGAACTGCCAAGCGAGAACTACGATTTTTTCTTGATTCCCGATGCCCTGGCAGGTATTTTCTGATCAAGAAGCTTGTATGTAAGAGCGGTTTCTTGATGCAAAAGCATCCGAAGCGGATGTAAGCGGAGCCTAAAGCTAAAAACGGGAACACGAAAAAAACAATATCTATCAGCTTTCAGCGTTGGTAAAAGAGCAGGAATTATAACCAGCATCGGTAGGATACCCGATATTTTAAGGGGACAGGTGTTTTCACATGAAATCCGCAACCGTATGGTCTTTCGTATTTGCCGTTGCTCTTGCCGTTCATGCTGACGGTCTCACGCGCTCCATCGCCTTGTATGTGCCGCCGGGGATGGCAGATTCCCTTCTGTTCGGAGACACCGTTTCAATGCATCACAGCCTTGCTGTCGCGGGTGTGCCATGGCAGCAATGCGGCAATCTCGACTCTGCCTGCCGCAGCGCGGTCGTGGTGTGCCCTGCCAAATGGACTGACCAGGGACTGACACAGGCACAGCTTGACAGCCTGCAGGCATATGTGGGCGGCGGAGGGGTTTTGGTCGGTTTCTGGGTGCGGAACGCGGAGGCCATGCCACTGTTCGGCGTTCAGTCCGGCGCCTATAGCTCACGCCGATACCGTATCGAATGGGACACCGCTGCCCATGACGCCGCGCTGCAGTGGATCGACGATCCTCACGAGCAAATCATACGCCTGGGCGATTCATCAAAAACCGAGATATTCGGCACGCTGGGCTATGCGCCTGGTGTCTCCGCAACCGCGCTCGCGCGGTTTGATGATGGATCGGCGGCGGTGGTGGCGCATGCGACCGGCGCCGGATGTACCTATGCGCTGGGTTTCACCGCGCGCAATATCATCGCCGTCAACCAGATTCATTGGGGATATGGCGCTTCGATAGCATATTCGAACGACTTCGAACCGACATCCGATGTGTTCATGCTTTTTTTCAGGGGTATTTACCAGAAACACATCCGGCATGCTGTGTGGAAGCACACGACGCCCGGCGGCAAGGCTGCGGCACTGATGGTCACCCATGATGTCGACAGCCGGTCATCGGTGGATACCATGGCTGCCTTTGCGCAGATGGAAGCTTCACGAGGCGTGCGCGCCCACTACTTTGTTACGACCCATCATTATCGGGATCCGCCGCGCATCGGTGCCCTGTATGATGACCGCGCCATAGCGGAGTGCCGCAGCGCGATCGCTCTGGGGCATTCGATCGGCAGCCATTCGGTGGGGCATTTTCCCGATTTCGGCACGTCCCATTTCCCGGTCGGTGCGCCGGGGAACACCCGCGAGAATTATCGTCCGCTCTGCCCGGTGGATTCCACCAGTGGCGGCACTGTTTATGGAGAGTTGGAGGTTTCCCGCGCCATCCTTGAAGAGGACCTCGGCACGCGCGTGCGATCGTTTCGCTCTGGTCATATGGCATGGCCGGCGGCCTTGCCCGAAGTCATGCAGAAGACAGGCTATCTTTTTAACTCAAGCCGGAGCGCATGCGATGTGTTGACCAACTTTCCCTTTTTCATGCAGAAGGGAACCACGATTCTCGGCAAGCGGCTGCGGGTGCTGGAAATACCGATGACTATCTCCGATGTCCTGAAGGAGGAGACATTTGATTCCACGACGTATGTTCAGGCTGTACAGGTATGGGGCGATGTGCTGAGGCGCAATGCGGACAACGGCGCGCCGACCGTCCTGCTGATCCATCCAAACCGCATGGTTAAGGTCGCGGCTGAGCAACTGCTACTCGATGCCACGAACACGGACATAGAAACCCTGGGTTTTGATGAATTCGGTGCGTTCTGGAATGACCGCAGCGTCTGCGTGTTCTCGGACAAACTGGCCGGTGACTCCACGCTGACCATAAGGCTGCATAGCGCCATCAATCCGGCAACCCGGTTGTGCTTCGCGTGTGACGGTGTTCCGATGGGCGGCACTGTCAAGGTGAGGGACGCCAGCGGCGCTATTCTGGAAACGCAGCAGGCGCAGTGGCGGAACATGACACTGATTTCATTAGGGCACCGACTCCCGATCCGCAACGCCGGACGGCCGCGGCAGCAGCGGATGGAAATACAGATACGAGGGGGGCGTATGTGGTTGAGCGGGTTGCCCGCGCACAAGACGCCGGTCGATATTCGGTTGTATAACCTTCAAGGGGTGTTGGTGTATCATGCCGCTGCCATCGATCCCACCATCCCGCAAATCCTTGACACCCGCCATTTGCCCGCAGAAGTGTTCGTTGCCACGATACGGTTGGATAATCAGTATATGCGCATGACGGTAAATTCGCACCGATAGTGGGCCGGCGCCGACTGCACTGTCACAGGCATCTCCGATGCATCACCCATCCGGAAATCGCCGAAATCATTGAACCTAAAAATCGCAGTTGGATGAGGCAAAAAATCGTAATCTGTTGAGCGCTAAGGCTTTCAGGCATCTTGATCTTATCACCTTGTCGATAAGACCTGCGTTGCCTTCAAGCCTTATCATCTCAACATCTTACGGTTTTTTGTTCTCCCCAACTGCGACTTTTAGGTTGAACCATCCGAAGCCTTCGCCGTCCTGTGATGTGCGAATGACCTGACGACGCTGCATGAGGCCTTGACCATTCCTAACTCATGAACTTCTATGGCTTTTTCTTTAGTGGCGCATTTATTTCAGAAAATGCTTATACTTTAAGGTAGCGCCATAGGTTCTTGTATTTTTCAGCCAAAGGTATCTATTTTATCGATAAATCGTGTATCTGGATCGGCAAGGTATACGGTTTTTATTGCAAAGTGCGGATTAGGTGTCAGACGAAATTGTGAAAATTTTTGCTTGAAGCGGGAAATACAATTTCTTATCAGTCAGCCAATTACCTGTCAGTTAAAATAAGGAGCAGAACCATGAAGACTAACCTGTTACGTTACAGATCATTACTGATTATTGCTGCGATAACGTGGGTTGTATCAGCCGGGTCTGTTGAGAAACCGTTTGAAGTGGGGACGTGGGCAAATTTCTGTAAGGGGGCAGTATCACATACTTTTGATGATAACACCAGTAACCAGCTGAGTAAGGCAGTGCCGTTGTTTAATGAAAAAGGGTTCCATATGACAATATTTACTGCCCAATCTTTTAACCCTGACTGGAATGGCCTTAAAAAAGCCTTTGAACAAGGGCATGAAATCGGGAGTCACAGCATTCAACATAATAGCATGGCGACTGATTATGCCGCTTCGCAAAAAGCTATTCAAGATAAGGTTCCGGGCGAGAAATGTGTTTCATATGCTTACCCTTATTGCGAAAACCCCGGCGGTGCAACGAATGTTTATGTAGCAGCACGGGATTGTGACGGTTACCCGAATCCCACGACACCAGGTGATTTTGGCAAAATCAAGTCACAAATTATCGGTACCTCTCAATATGGTGGTGTTACTGATATTCAAGGTATGAACAGGCTCGCTGATGTCGCAATTGAAAAGAATGCGTGGAGTGTATATCTTCATCATGGTGTAGAGGGTGATTATCAGTTTGCAGCCACGCCAATAAATCTTCTTAGGGAGAATCTCGACTACATCAATAAAAACCGTGATAAAGTCTGGTGTGAGACCTTTGGAAACGTTGCCCGTTATATCAAGGAGCGTGATGCTGCAACGGTAAAGAAGAAGGGAAGTGATGATAAAAGTATTACTATTGAAGTTACCGATAATCTTGATGACAAGGTTTACAACTACCCGCTTTCTATTCGTCTCCCGGTTGAAGATAACTGGGACAAGCCTTCAGTTAAACAGGCAGACAAAGAAATCAAAGACACTATTGTCAAGGTTGATGGTAAAGACTACCTGATGTTCCAGGCGGTTCCTGACGGCGGTGACGTGGTGATTACCACCGGAGTGGCCACCGGTGTTAAAAACAGTGTCGGTTTCAATGGCAAGGCAACACCAATTACCAGGCATCATTCATCTTTGGTAATCAATCGGCAGCAATTCAGCGGTAATGTTTCATTAACATTATTCAATCTTGCTGGCAAAACAATTGCGTGCTACAAGCTAAAAAGCAATGAATCCACCGTTGATCTAAATGATATCACGTTTTCAGGCTCGACATACATTGCCAGAGTAACTGATGGAGTAACGACATCTTCCCTTTTATTACACCGGTAAAGTAATACAGGCACCATTTAACTGATAGTATTTCACGCCCGGGTGGGAATCTCCATCCGGGCGTTTTTGTTAACTGGTGCGGGTTAAGCCCTGCACAACCTGAAACAGCGGTGAAACCTTGTGGTCGCGAGGGAGGTAGAACACGGCAGGTTTAGCCTGGGGACGTGTGGCCGGTGCAGCGTCAACAGTCGCCCTGCCGGCCTTGCGGCCATAACGGCGACGCGGCTTGACATAGGGGCACAAAACTCATCTGAGCGATGCAGCGTCTGCTCTTGAAGGTGAGGCAGCGATCATGACAATTGGTCTCCCGGACTGAATACCGGAAAGACCAATCAAGAGCCGTGCCGATACGGCGGGGCCAGGTGAGCACGCTCTACCTCGGCGCGCTCGGCATGTACGTTGGCCGACGCACCGCCGAGGAAGTCACCTGATCTGGAAATGCAATTAGGTTATCGGACCGGGCGGCCGTCGGGGCCGATCTCGAGAAGGTCGTAGGGACGGTTCATAGTCGAGAACTGCACGCGGTCGGGGAGCACGGGCAGGCCGGCGTCGAAGTAGCGGTTAAAGATTACACGGAAGGTATTGACCGGGGTAATCGAGGGATACAGGGCCGCGTCGACTCCTTCCGGCAACAGGTACGCGTTTAGGTTTGCCATACGCGCCCGGATGTAGTCGTCCCGTCGGGCATTGAACAGCTGGGGGCCGTGGTCCGACTGCAGGATGATGATGGGTGTGGGGCCTTCGGCCGACAGGATGGCGTCGATCACATCCAACACCTTCTTATTCACGAATACGAGCTGGTCCAAGTAGGCGTCGCCGTATTGCCACATGTCATTCTGGAACTGGTCGAGCATAGAAGCGTGGCGTTTTACGTTACCGTCCCGGTCGAACAGGTAGGGGTGGTGGGGCAGGACGATGTGGGCGAAGGTGAACGTCGGACCGGGGAGTGCGGGGATGGCCCTCAGCTTCTCGAAGGCATGCAGGTGGAAGGCGGCGAGGTCCTCGACGATGAAGGAACTCGCGACCTTGAGAAGCGTCGTTTCGGCGAGAATCCGCTGGAACTCGTCGGAGAACAGTCCCCGCCGGTAGCCGACCTCCAGGTCGGCGTGCCGGTTGTGCATCGTCGCGCCCCACGTCGAGTTGAAATGAACGAAGCGATAGCCGCGGGCCTTGAGGAACCGCGCGGCATGGTTGTCCCGGATCATCCGGTACGGGATCCGCAGGTCGTTCGATTTCTTCCCCATTCGCTCCGCCAGCTCATCGAGATACTGGTAATTCAGCGATGACGGCAGGGAGAGGAACGTCCAGCCGTAATTGGCACGTGCCCGGTCGGCGATGAAAAATCCCTTCGCCCGCAGCCGGGAGACAAATTCCGAATTGTCGTACCCGTAGAACTCGCGGAGGATGTCGGCCCGGGCGTAGCCGTCCAGTATGATATAGTAGATATCCCTTTTCTCCCCCGTTACCGTCGTCGTGTTTCCCTCGACCATCTCGCGGACTGTCTCAGTCCGCGCCGCTTTCAGAACGTATGCGCCGATCTGGAGGAGGGGCATAGCGATGAGGACGGCGGCCGCGACATTGAGGGTTCTCGTCAGGTCCGCAGGGAGTTTGTCCACCCGCGCGATCCGCCGCGCCGCCCAGATCCCTGAAAAAATGAAACCGGCGAGCAGCGGAACGTGTAGGATCAACTCGTTGCGAGCGAACCAGTTGATGGCCTTGAAGTCGGCCCTCTGCAGGAACGCGTGGGAAAGCAGCTCGAGGAGAATTCTGTGGGCGTGCCCGTAGGTGAAGAAAAGAAGGACGATCGTCGAAACGACGAGGCCGGTCCGCTCGCGACCACCCGGATGCTGCGCGATCCCCAGAGTCGCGCCCCCCGCGATGAGGACGAACAGGATGGCGGGCGGGAGAAACGAGGAGAACGGGGTCTGGTCGACATTGTGCGCGTAGAGAGCAAGGACAGGGTAGAGCGCGAACAGGAGCGGATGGAACGGGTATTTTAGTCTCGTGCGCATCGCGACCGATAGACATTTGCTTTTTTCGGGCGTGGAGGTGTGTTTATAATCCTTTTCTTTACAGACGTTCATCTTTCACCATTTAAGCGATATGCATTTTCTTTTCGACCGTTCACGCATTTTCCGGATGTAATTTAGTGCCCGCCGGACCTGAAATGTTCCCCTGACCGCGGTCTAGCCGGCCTAACAGGACCTGTTTACCGGCCAGCTATAGCTTAAATATCATCAACACAGTATATAAAGTCAATGATTTCGTGTTTTCGGGCATAGCTCCCGCAAGGCGGGTTGGGAATTGCCGCCATTTCAGGCGCATTGTCGATCGAAAGACCCCGGGTATCGCAGTATTTTTTTATGAAGCCATACAGACGGATGGAGTGCTGTCTTTTATAATAGATTATACATATTTATCTAACCAGACTTTCAATTATATCCCTGGATAGTTTGTAAACGTGCAAGGTTGAATCTCTCATTGCACTAAACTCGGCATAGATTTTTTTCACCTGCGTTATCTTTCCTTTGCTTTTATAAATCTTGCCCAGACAGAAAAGCAAAACAGGATTTCTATTGTGTTCCATTTGCCGCTTCAGTAACGTGATTGCCTCGCTTTGCTGACCTGTTTGCGCCAGGACTAAGCAGTGGATGTAAATAATGTCTATGTCTTTTTGATTAATCTGGTATGCTTTTTTTGAGTATTGCAATGCCTGCCTGAGGCTCTTTCCTGTTTTCAACTGACACCAGGCAGCTTTACTGAGAATTGTGGCAAAACCATGGTGAACAGGGAATTGCTTTTCAATATCTGAAATAGCTTTACTATAACAAATGGATGCTTCATCATACCGTTTGAGCTTAGCAAGTAATTCCGCGTACTCCAGATAAACAAAAGGATTTTGGGTATTCTTTACAGCTAACTTAAATGTTTCCAGTGCGCTGGATGTGTCTTTCTGCATTAACTCTGCCTGTGCCCTGAAAACGAGCATTTCCGGAACTGTGTCAGTTTTTTTGCCAAGCTCTGTTGTAATCTTCTCATATTCCTTCTTTATAAAATACGCGTGCAACCGCGCCAGAATTATCAATCTACTAAAGGAGCCTTCTTGTGGTATTTTATCAAGAATTGCCAATGCAGAATCTCCATTCCCTGCTCTCAGAAAAAGGAGCACTCTTTTAAACCTGATATCGACATCATCCGGAAAAGTCTTTTCAAGCATCTCTTGAAGAAAGAAGCACTCCTGGTCCATGTGCAGTCTGAAGGTGACATTCTGCTGGAATTCAAGGGAAGCTTTGCTGTGTGCCCCGCGCCTGTGCATCGAATTGAGCAATTCCAGCGCGGTATTCAGCTTACCGTTTGAAGCCTCTAATTGAGCCTGCAGTAATACAACAGATGGAAAGCGGCTTATAGAAAGGGGCAGTGAGGAAAAAAGGCCTATTGCATCGTGCTTTTTACCAAAAGATATAAATTCATTAAGCATAGCGAAAACCAGAGCAGGATTCAACGGGTCTGCTTTCTGCATTTTTTCCAGATTTACCAGCCCAGAGCTATCACCCTTAAGGCATAGAAGCATTGCTTGCACAAACATGCATTCACTTTTTTGAACCGACAGTGAACATAGACTCTCTTTCATCATTTCCAGGTGACCGGTATCAAGAGTCTGGCGGGAGATAAATGCTTCCAGCAGCACAAGTTTATACCTGAGAGATTCATCCCTGCAGTATGGTTTGGTGGACTGCAAACTTTGCTTTGCATCAGAGTAGTTTCCTGAGAGCATATCAATCCAGATACGATCCAGAGAAAGCTGTCCATTATCGAAATGCCGGGAAGGGGCTCTTGCCAGGAGCTGTAACGCTTCACTGAATCTTGCAGAGTGGGACAGAGAAAATGCAAAAAGAGAGTACGCCTGCTGATCGAGACATTTTAATGAGTCCGCCTGATGAAGCAAAATCATCAGGGAATCGTATTGATCTTTGATCAGATAAATTCGTCCCAGAGCGTTTACCAGATGCCCTCCGGGTCTGTTACGTAAAGCATCACTCCAGATCACCATGGCGGAATCGGGTTTACCGTTATTTAAATAGATCTCGCCCCTGAAGAGATCTTTATCGACTGAATCAGGCATTTCTGAAAGCAGTTTCAATCCATAGGCTATTTTCTCTTCATCTGTTTGACGCCCTGAGGCATAGATGAGAAAATTCAGGACATCTCCGGTTTTTAATCCACCATTCCATGCTTTCCAGGCGAAAAGAAGTGCCGTATTTCTGGTGGACGCACTGCGTGCGACTGCCCAGTTGTAAATCGGCAGATTCTCTTTTTCAGCAGCAGCCGTAAAGAAAACGCAAGCCTTCTCCAGATTATCTTCCTGCAGATACTGCAACCCTCTCAGGTATAATTCCTCTGCACTCATTTGTGAATTTTTGCTGCATCCTGAAAACATCAAGCCAATCAGCACAAGCGCGCAGATACTGATATCATTTTGAAGAATTCTAAGTGCGCCATTCATATTTTGAGCAGAAATGCAATATTCATTCCAGTGAAACAGGAACGGAAAATGCAAGTTCACTTAAGTAATGAAAAGCACGAGGATTTTATATTATGCCGGATATACAGCTATAGCCGTGCTCTTTGGTTATGCGTTCCGGGAGCATTTCATTGTGCTTTTCTCGGGGTGGGCTGGCAAGGGTGGCACTTGGAAGTACCTTGTTTTACCTTTTGTTCTGGTTCTTATCGTCTCATCGATAAAAAAAGCCACCGGATCCATAAGAGAATCTGCCACAACCCCGGGTATTCTGTTTTCTCTGTCAGGTTTGCTCCTGGCCGTACTGGCCAGACTTACATTAAGCACTGTCCTTATAGAGACCGCCCCATTTGTCACACTATGTGGAATTTTCTATTTAATAGAGGGTAAGAAACGGGCAGAAATCCTTTTCTGGCCGGTTTGGTACTTTCTGTTCATTGTCATTTTATCTCCGGCCATTTTACCGTATGTACTGTCTCCACTGCAGAAGACTGGAAGTGTGATGGCCACATTCATTTTAAAAGTGCTGGGCAAAGAGGTTAACAGATATGGCAACGAAATTCATCTCCCGGCAATAATCCTGGATGTCAACCCATGGTGTTCAGGAATAAACCAACTTCTATCCATTTTAACTCTTTCAATTCCCTCAGCATTTCTCTTATTCCGGATAAACAGATCACGTTTACTCTTTATCAGCTTCTCTGTAATAATTTCGATAGTTCTAAATGGCGTGCGGATCGCACTGCTCGGGTTGTGGAATTACGATACAGTCCGGGAGCATGTACACGGACCAGAGGACATTTTTCTTGCTCCGGTTATCTATCCTGCTGCACTTTTTTTTCTATTTTTATGCGCCCGGATAATCAGGTTGTCAGATTCTATACAAAAGAAAAGAGCTGGCAGGCATATTCCTGATTTGAAACTGAAGTTATATCATTTCTTTATACCTGCGATTTTTCTACTCTTTTGTATTACCGTGTCTCATATCGCACCACAAAATACTAAAAACTTTGTAATTGCACGTACCCCTTCACATTTGAGGTCTGAGAGTCATTTCAGAAGAAATCTGCGGCTTGACTACACTGACCCAAATGGTTTTAAACTGGAACTGAGAAGAAAATGGTACTCTTCACAGACATTTAATAACAGAATAGATACCGACTTCTCCAAATCTATTCATATCACCCCTAGTCCGGTTACAATAGCTACCAGTGAAAACAGTAAAATTTTCCTGAGTAAATTGCACTACAGCGAAAACGACTCCATTACGGTAGTGGTGCTTTTCTGGTTTGAAACCTGTGGAAAAAAAACCGGGCTATCCTTCCGGTACAGAATTAATCTGCTTAAAAACATGCTGATCAATGGTGATAACAGTGCAGCTGTAACGACTCTCACGGGAAAATGTCCTTCCAGTTTGCACCAGCAACTTCTTCTTGAGAGAAGTATGTTTTATTTTCTGCAAAAAGAGCATCTCCTGGCTCAACACAAGTAATTGCGATCTAACTTTAAAAGTACCCCCTCATAGTAAAACTGATCTCTCAAACCAGTGCTCAATTCCGGAATTCACATTCCCTGGCTAAAGGCTGAAATGCTTTTTAAGAGCGGTTAAGGTGCCATGGCATAACTGTTGTAAAGTTATTGGTTAGAACAGGTCCACACTATGGATTTAATGATCTATTGAAATGGAGGTAGCAATGTTTAGGAAGTCTTTGATTATCATCTCTCTTTTTCTGATAAACAGCTCGTTTGCTTCCGGAAGTGATTATATCCCCTATTCCGAAGGAAACAACACAGAAGAAGTTTATGCGAATGGAACAACCTTATTTGATCTGGATAATCTGTGGTATAGTGCCCGATTTAAAAATGGGGAGGGAAATGCAACTACAGAATTGTCTCACGTTTCCTATATGGTACGGGCTGAATTGTCCATGATCGATGGAGAAAGAACCAACGAGAGCCGCACATTGTTTGGCTCCGGGATCGGTCATTTATCTATGGATCTAGGGGCTGGAGTGCTTCTCACATATTATTCCCCTAATGCACAACACCCGGATTTTTATTCCAGATCATCGTCTGGTTTCCCCGGTCCTGATGCAGGTATACCGAAAGAAGCTTTTCCGGCTTCGGGAAACACCTTTTCCAGGGGTGAATTCTATTACGATGTCGAGGCTGAGAATCTTATCGATATCACCTTCAGACTTCCCAGCGAACAGTATGCCGGTCTTTCAACAACCGGTGGAGCAGAAGGGGCAGTTCAAGTTACAAGCTCATTTGCATTGTACAACCACTATGACCCCATCTCCCCTGATCCTCTCGATTCGCAAACAAGAAGCATCCGGTTCAAATCTGAGGGTGGAGTGGAAATGGACAGATCCAGAGAATGGAAAGGCGACTATGAAGTCTCTTACCATTTTAAAACACCATTCACAGGGAATCTCCTGCTGAAAGGGTCATTCCTGAATTCTACCAGAGCAAATACCGCAGGAGCACCTGAGCCATCACTGCTTATCACAATGGCTGTATCACTGGTTGGATTTCTGGCCATTCGATTTCGCAAAACCAAAGTTTCCTGATATTAACATGTAAAATCGCGAGCATAGCGGGCATCTCTGATTATTTTAATATTTTCATAGAGATGCCCTTCATAATCAGCGATAAGCATTTCCTTGCCGATTTGAAACAGCGGGCAAAGAACCATTATTGATCAGTAATGATGAACCGGGTTTTCATTTGCGTGCCCCCCTGCACCAGCTCCGCCACATAAGTGCCTGCAGCCAGACCGATGTCGCGCATATCAATACTGTTTTCATGAAACCCTGTCATTCTCTGCGTCCTGATTCTTTTCCCCATTGCATCATAAATTGACAATTTGTATGGCGCCCCGGAGCGTAAGGTAAACCGCAACAGGCTGCCGGACCAGGTAAGTGAAGGTCTGCCGGCCTTTTCCGCAGGCGCGGGTGAATTCACCGGATTCTCAAGTATTGGAATGACACAGGTTGTAATTGACATACCTGGCGCTATGTAACTGATCTGTTTGTCACCGATCTCAAAATCTTCAACTCTTTGGAGGCCACCATTGGTCGTAAAGCGGAAAACCGAAGGGGCGGAATCAGATAAATTAAACTTTGACAGATCAAAAATGTAAACATTACTGTTGGGCCGTTCGTTTCTCTGGATAACGATCAGATTTTTAGAATCCTTGTCGATTGCAGCCACCGAATTGGTGTCGCTGCTGTGTATTATCTGTGATCCGGGCCTGATAAATCGGCTGAAAGCCGCGTGCATATAATATCGTTTTGTGTATTTGAAGGTCTGGGTAGAATGGTTTAGCTCTATTGTTATCCAGTCACCCACCGGATCGCATACCTGCCAGTCGAGCCAGGCGTTGGCTTTCATGACACGAAGATCCTGAATGATGAGATGTGACATCCACATCGCGATATCCGAGTTATCCGACTTTTCCAGAGGACCGGATTCGGACTGCCACAGGTTTTTATCATGGGCCTTTGCAAGAGAATCAACCGCGCTTCTGAACCTCCATCCCCCATAGGAATGGGAGTTGATCTGCGAAACAAACGAGAACGCACTGTCATCGTAGGATTTAAATGTATTAAAGGTTTGTTCCAGTGAAGTCTCATCCGCGGCGCTGACAGTTGTTTGAGGAAAAAGTTCCTTTGATTTCAGCTGTTCGCCAAGCTCCTTGACCATCCTTGACTGACCGCTTTTAAATCCGCATCCCTCCTGACCGCCATCTTTTTTCCAGTAGCCCGATGAAGGCTCATTGAACGGTTCAACAGTTCTGAATGTAATACCCCATTGCTCTTTGTACTGCTTTACAACTGTGGTCAGATAATCGGCGAAAGCGGAGAAGTACTCAGGCTTGAGGTTATCGGCTCCGTTTGTATTTCCTGAAGCGCAACCGCTTATGGTCATCCACCATGGAGGCGAATTGGAAAATGCCTCAAAAATCAGATCCTTGCCTCTATCTGCAATTCCAAGTAAAATATTGCGCTGATTTACATCAGCAGTCCAGTCGTAAGGAGCGTTCTCGCTGGCTTTAAAACCCGGCACAGCCCGGGCTTCAGCAAGATGCGTATGCCCAGGCTGATCACCGCCGCCAATATTGTACCGAAAACAGTTATATCCCAGCCCTGTATCCGGATCAACGATTGCGCCAATGAGTTCATTTCTCCTGTTTTCACTCCATTTTCCAGCCAAAACAGCCCACCAGCACAAACTCGTGCCCCATCCCTCGAACTGCTGGTACTTGATTTCAGGGTCAATCGATATATTGACAGGATAGAGATCAACTGCGAAAAGCATTAAAAGAGTAACTGCAACGATAAGCGAAGGAGTTTTACGACAAGACATATCTTCACTCCTGAAGTAGGGATTAAACCATATTAATAATATAATTTACTAAACCCGCAGTACTGCATATCGCAAACGAAACAGCATTGGTAATTTTCATAGCACACAATTTCGGTATGTTTTTTTATTTTTTGACACTTTTTTATTCATTATGTATTATGCACTTTATACATTAATGGATAAGTTTAAAGAAGCGACATATCTACAAAAGCGGTTCTTATGCACCTGTTAAGATAGAGTCGTGGAATCTATACGGTGGAACTATTATTCCGGCAATTGAATATTTCTCATTCTATGCTGCGTAATTGACAAGTTTATGTTGAAAGAAATTCTTAACTTTATTCTTTTTCTTCTGCAAGCCTTTCATGTATTTACGGAGGCTTGTCG
>JAAYYB010000092.1 GCA_012515615.1 Fibrobacter sp. | reverse complement strand
TTTGACGGGGACCTTGTAAAAATCGCGCATCCGAGGAGATATACCGAAGGTTCAGAATTAACAGTTGTTGCCCTGGGAGCAATGGCCGAAGCTGCGGTTTCTGTGGTAAGGAATCATAACTATTCCGTTCAGGTGTGGAATCCATTTATATTAAACCCTTCGGTTCTGGACCCGATAATAGAATCTGTAAGCTCTACCGGCAGACTGCTGGTGGTGCAGGAAAGCGGTTCTACTGCAGGTCTGGGAGACCGGATAATTTCTGTAGTATGCAGGGAGTGCTTCGGAAAGCTTAAACGTGCACCAGCTTTATTGAGTACCCCTGATATCCCGGTGCCTTTTGCCAGGGAACTGGAAAGTCATTTTCTTCCGAGCCAGGAAAAGATTCGCGATTGTATAGAATCGATGATTGGAGAGAGGTGTGAATAAAGTGCCATTCAAGACCGTGCTGTATCTGCCATCCCAGGCAGCAGCTGAAACGGAAGCCACAATCACTAAATGGTTTGTAAAGCCGGGCGAGAGCTTTGTCAAAGGAAAGATACTTGCTGAAGTGGAAAGCGCAAAATCGACTTTCGAGTTTGAATCGCCCTGTGACGGCAAAGTTATCAATATCATATGTGCCGAAGGCAGCACGACATCTTTTGAATCTCCGGTTATCGAAATTGAAACAACGGATTCATCACTGAAAAATGAGATACCTTCTGCGAGCGCATCTGCTGTGGAAACCCCGCAGATGGAAATCTCGATAGTAGAGAAGCAGAAAGAACCTGCGATACGTGAGATTTCCATGCTTGGTATCGGCACATACCTTCCCGAGCGCATTGTCACCAACGGTGAGATGCTCGCCGATCACCCTGATATTACTGAAGATTATATCTTCGGAGTTACCGGGATACGGGAACGCAGGTGGGCAAAGAAAGAGGAAAAACCATCTGATATGGCTTATATTGCCTCTGTAAATGCGATCCGGAACTCGGGATTGAAACCAGAGGAGATCGATGCTATTATAGTGTCAACAACCACTCCGGATGTGATGATGCCCTCTACAGCCTGTATCCTGCAGGAAAAACTCGGCATCAGAGGAGTGCCGTCATTTGATCTTAATGCAGCCTGCTCAGGATGGCTGTACGGTATTTCTGTTGCCAAAGGGCTTATTCTTTCGGGTATGGCACAGAATGTCCTTGTTACAGCTGTTGACATGCAGTCCAGACTGCTTGATAAAAAAGACAGAAACACATACTTTCTGTTCGGTGATGGAGCAGGTGCTACCGTGATCTCGGGAAACCATCCCGGCCATACCATCAAATGCGAAATTCTAACCGCCGATGCAGGTGGTATTCACATGGCCAGAAGATCCTACATGGGCTATGAGGTACCGGAAAACACCGGTGATGTTGACCCATGGATCAGACTTGACGGCAGAGCGCTGTTTCGCTTTGCAACCGAAAGTTTTTCTTCTATAATCAGAGAACTGATTGTCAAAAGCGGCTGGCAGGCATCCGATATCCGCTGGGTCGTTCCGCACCAGGCAAACAGCAGAATTCTCAAAGCCGCGGCCCAGAAAAGCGGTGTCGCCTTTGAGAGATACTATCTGAATATCGACAAAGTCGGAAACACATCCAGTGCCAGTATTCCTATTGCACTGTCCGAGATTGAGCGCGGACTGCAGAAAAACGACAAAATTATATTCTGTACAGTGGGTGCCGGTATTACCGCTGGAGGAATGTCAATCGAGTGGTAATTATCTGACACTGTTCACGAAGTAACATCTCACTTATTTCCCTCATTCCGCTCACTCAGTGAATAAGAGTGGACGGATTTTTCTTTTCATTATTTTTTTTCCATTCAGCTGCCAGAACACTTTATACCGTTAAATCGCAGTTGTTTTTTTTCAAGCAAACAGAAGATTTCCCAAACGAGGAGCTTCAACCATTATGGAAGAATCAACTATCATTGATAACCCGGCACCCTCTCCAGAATCGCAGGGTGGAGCAGGACACAGAATGCGCATTATTGAACGGTTTATCTCATCGGGCATCTCCGCCCTCCATCCCCATGAGGTAATCGAGATCTTATTAACCTTTGCAATTCCCAGGAAAGATACAAAAAAGCCTGCAAAAGAGCTGCTCGGAAGATTCAGAACCATCGGCGGGCTCATAAACGCTCCACTTGAAGAGATAGAAAAAGTTGAGGGCATCACCCGCCGCGCAGCAAGCCTGTTTCCACTGATTAAAGAAATCATGGGATTATGCCTGAGAGAGAAATTTGAAAAGCAGGAGATGGTTTCACATCGCAAGGATGTTGAAGAATACCTGCGGTTTTATTTCGGGCAGCGCCGGGATGAATACGTGGCTGCCCTGTTTCTTGATAATGCAAATCATGTTCTTAAAACAGATATTATCTCGGAAGGGACAGTCAATCAGTGCGCGGTTTACCCCCGTACCATAGTAGAACGGGCACTTGGCTGCAAAGCTGCATCCATACTCATCGCCCATAACCATCCCGGGGGCTCTCTGAATCCCTCTGAAGCTGACTGGCTTCTTACAGAACGGATTTTCCAGATCGGAAAACTTCTCGAGCTGCCTCTTCTGGACCACATCATTATCTCCAGCAACAAAGTAGTAAGCCTCAGGGACCTCTCCCGCTGGCCGCATTAGTTTCGTCTCTATCGATAAAGGGTATTTCAAAATACCCTTTTTGCCCTCCCCAGAGATGACTTAATGACTGAAATACAATGTTTTTTTCATCTTGTATGCTTAAATCGTGGTAAAAATCATACAAAATCCGATAATAAGGGGGGGGTAATCACCTGGGTTGAGACAGTGACTTAACATTTTAAATCACAGAGTCACCTCTGAGGTGAAACTGTGACTTAAACACCTTAAATCACAAAGTCACCTCTGAGGTGAATTCCTAACTTAACTCTTAAGGGTACCTCTAAATATTCAGTTTTCAAGCGAGGCCCTGACGAGAATTCGCCGGGCCGGACGCACGAAAGAGGCAAATCCGCTGTAATTCGTCGATTGAGTGCAACGTGGCGCAGTAGAATTAGCAGCTAACCGCCGTGGAAAATGAATTCTTAGAGGTACCCTAAAGTATATTTTAGTGGTATGCACCATAGTACTTCAATCCGAACCGCAATTTCAGCTCTGCTGTGTTTCTCCTTTTTTATCTCAACGGCATTTGCAGGAAAAATAACAGGAAATGTAAAGAACTCCCAAACCGGAAAACCGCTCCAGGGTGTTATGGTTGAGATAGAAGGCACAACAAAAAGCGTTTTCACCGATAATTCCGGCAATTACACATTTGACTCGGTTCAAGCCGGTTCATGCAACCTACTGTTTTTCCATGAAAAATCTGAACCGCTGACCATCAATGATGTCTTTGTGCCGGGAGATGGCGAGAAGAGGGTTGATGCAGAGATGAACCCTGTTGTGACCAACCTGGAAAAAATGGTGATAAAGGGTCACTCGTTTCGTCGTGCCCCTGACATGTCCTCTTCCACCAAAACAATGAGTTTCGACGAGATACTCCGTTCACCGGGGGCCCTTGTTGATGTGCAGAGGGCGGTTCAGGATCTCCCAAGCGTCTCATCGGGCGCCGATGACACAAACGAGATTATTGTCAGGGGTGGTAACCCCGGTGAAAACCTGATGATAATGGATAACATTGAGATACCAAACCCCAACCATTTTGCTGACCAGGGATCAGGCGGTGGAGTCGTTTCACTGATCAACCCTATGCTTGTCAAAGGACTCACTTTTAATGCCGGAGCACCGCCTGCCCAGTATGGCGGCAAGGCATCATCGGTACTGGATGTAAAACTCAGGGAAGGCAACGACAAGATGGTTCTTGGTGGTGTTGACCTTGGAATGGCAGGTGTGGGTTTCCATGCAGAGGGTCCCCTCTGGAGCGGTGGAACATTCATGGCCTCGGCCACAAAGAGCTTTCTGGACCTCTTCGCCCGCTACTCTGCTACAACCGCAATTCCCCGATATTGGGGTTTACAGGCAAAAATAAATCAGAATATCGGTGATCATAAAGTATACGCAAACTTCATTTACGGCGATAACGGCATAGAGATCGCCAACGCAGACGAGGACGTGGGCACTGATGGAGATCAGATCGAGGCCGGAGGGAAGGTCTATGCCTCCGGAATCAGCTGGGAAGGAACATGGGGAGAGAACTTTTCCACACTGCTCACCGTTTCGGGTGTAGGTAACAGTTTCGAGAGATTTGAGTATTCCGACAGAAACGAATCCGGCGAAACAGTCCGCGATTCTTTCTTTGTCAATAAATCAATGGAGCAGGAACAAACCATCAAACTGCAGGGATCCCTCCATTTGCCCCGCAATGCCCGTATTCAGGCAGGTGTTCTGGCCAGACGATGCGATTTCGATGTAGATATCTGGGAACGTCCGGATACTGTTGACACAGGAATGTTCTTTCACAAAGAAGCGAATTCTCATGAGATCGCCTATAAATACGGCAGTTTTGTTTCGGGTATCCTGTATCCCCTTGACAAACTTAGACTCATTCCAGGTGTCCGCATTGACGGTTTTACTTTTAATGAAAGCCACTACATCTCTCCCCGGCTGGGGGCTGTCTATTCTTTTGAATCTGGAGTTGACATTACCGGTTCCTTTGGCATACAGTACCAGGACCCCGACTACGCCGATCTTGTTGCAGATAATAAAAATAGTTATCTCAGGCCCAGAAGGGCTGCGACCGGCATTCTGGGAGTGGAATACCTGATAAAGAAGATTTCCGCCAAAACAGTCCTGGAGACTTTCTACAAACAGTATGATAACATAGCGGTAGACAAGTCTCTTACGACAAGAGACAGCCTGGATAAATCAGACATCCTTCTGTCAAAAGGGAAAGGCCGCAGCTACGGCATTGAACTTTTCTTCCAGAAAAAACTGACAAAAAATTTCTTCTGCACCGCTGCCTACTCCCATTCCAGATCCGAATATGTTGACCCCCGGCCGGGAAAAGAGGGAGAGTGGTACAGAGGTGATTTCGATTTCCGCAACGCCCTGACAGTTACCGGCGGCTACAAAATTGACCTCATCGAAAAACAGTGGTATAAAGACATCCATGATTCATGGTGGCTCATTGCACTTTCACCTGTCATACCCATTGCCGACCGCGTCGAACTCTCAGCAAAATGGAGATATCTTGGCGGACGCCCCAGAACAGAACCCCTCTGGAGTGATGATTATAAGCGCTGGGTGATAAATCAGGAAACATTAAACTCTTCACAATATCCAGATTATCACAGACTCGATCTTCGCTTTGAGAGACGCTACGGCTTTGGATTTCTTCAGATGATTTACTATTTTGATCTTCAGAATATCTATAATAGAAAGAATATCTGGACATATATGTATTCTAACCGTCACCAGAGTGAAACACCCATTTACCAATTTCAGTTTTTTCCTGCAGGAGGGGTGATCATTGGATTTTAAACCTGAATATTCATGGGAATTTCTGTCGTGCGATGAAATACAGGCAAAGACCCTCAGGGCTTTGCGCAATCACGTAAAACATGTTAAAGAGGTTTCCCCCTATTACCGGGATGCTCTATGGGATATCTCGCCTGAAGATATAAAGACAATCGAAGACTTTCAGCGCATTCCATTTACAAGCAAGGCTACGCTTGCAGAACACAATGATCGTTTTCTGGGTATCAATCCCCGGGCAGTAGTAGAAACAGTAGTCACAAGCGGTTCTACCGGCAAACCTGTCCGCTTTGCACTCACGGCAAACGACATTGAGCGTCTGGCGTTTAACGAAGCACTCTCATTTCATTCAATAGGCATCAACCCCGATGACAATGCACAGATCATGGTAAGCCTCGACCGGCTCTTTATAGCAGGTATGGCTTATTACAGAGGAATGACACTGCTGGGTGCAAACACGATGCGTATCGGGGTTCTCCCATTTGAGATGCAGAAGCATTATATCGAGATGCTTCAACCCACAGTTCTTGTCGGCGTTCCCTCATTTATCAAAAAACTGGGGCAGGAACTGGCAAAAGCAAATTACGATACAGTGAATAGCCCCGTTAAAAAGATTGTCTGCATCGGGGAATCACTCCGTACCCAGAACATGGAGCTCAACTCAACCGGCCAGGCTATAGAGCAGCTCTGGGGTGCAAAAGTATTTTCAACCTACGCATCAACAGAAATGTCGGTTTCCTATTGCGAATGTGAACACCAGCTGGGCGGACATGCACATCCGGAACTTGTCTTTACAGAAATAATCGATGAAAACGGGAAGGTGGTTCCGGACGGCACACCTGGCGAGCTTGTTGCCACACCACTTGGAGTGGAAGGCATGCCTCTTGCCAGGTACCGGACAGGAGATATTACATTCTCCATTTCTGAACCCTGCGGCTGTGGAAGAAACACTATGCGCATAGGGCCGATCCTGGGACGTAAATCTCAGATGATCAAACTGAGGGGAACAACGGTCTATCCTCTGACAATAACCAACGCTTTAGATGCACTCGATGAAATCGGTGATTATATAATAGTGCTGGAAAATGATGACTCTCTGTCAGATAGAGTTGCAATTCATGTAGCAGCAACTCCGGCTTCAGTCGAGAAAATTTCAAATCATTTGCGTGCAGTCGCCAGGGTAAACTTCCCGATTCTGATTTCCAATACGGCTACCATTCAGTCGTTAAGGGGAGCTACACGTAAAAAAATTCGCATTCTGGACTGGCGTCAGCAGACACTTGCAAATTAGCCCTGTAAAAGAGAGGTTCAGTGGAGTCAATACGGACTGCGGTAATAGTCCCAACATTTAACAATGCGCTCACCATCTCTGGCGTAATCTCAGATGTCAAAAGGTATGTGCCGGATGTAATAGTGGTAAATGACGGGTCCACCGATAATACCGGGGAACTACTCCGGAAAGAGGACGGCATAACCCTCATAGAGTTTTCTCTTAACCGCGGGAAAGGTGTTGCTCTTAAAGAGGCATTCCGGGTTGCAAGAGAAAATGGATTTACGCACGCAATTACGGTCGATGCCGACGGGCAGCATCTTGCAGGTGACATCCCGCTTTTTCTCGATAAAATCAAAGAGGACCCGTCTGCACTTTACATTGGCGACAGAACCATACCCGTTGAGGGCGGTACACCACAACCTGCAAGATCACGCATTGGACGACGGTTTGGAGCTTTCTGGTACAAAGCTTATACCGGTATCTATGTCCGGGATACTCAGTCCGGATACCGTTCCTACCCCCTGGACAAAATCGCCTCAATTCCTTGCAGCGGCCAGCGCTATGAATTCGAAATCGAGATCCTTATATGCGCAGCATGGAATAACATCCCGGTAAAAAGCATTCCGGTCCATCTTCTTTACCAGCCTCCCGCTCAAAGAGTTTCCCACTTCCGACCTGTTCGCGATTTTTTTCGCATCAGCAAAGTAAACTCAAAGGCGGCTATCTCCAGGCTTTTTCTACCCAAAAAACTGATTCAATCAGGAGGGCTTGACTTAAAGGGAAAGGTGGTCAGCCTGGTTCTAAACGAATTGCGAGCCAACACAACCCCGCCCAAAGCTGCATCCTCGCTTGCATTCGGTGTCTTTATGGGAATTTCTCCCATCCATGGTTTTCAGGTGATAACGCTTCTTGCACTGTCTTTCATATTCCGTCTGAACAGACCCCTTGCTTTGCTGGGTGTCAGCGTTTCATCTGCACCCCTGCTTCCGTTCTGGATAGCAGCCGGTGTTTGGACCGGAAAACTTTTCGTTCCAGCAGCCATGATATCATCAATACTGACATTCTTAAATCTGTCATCTAATAATGGTTTTATAACCGGGTTTGTTCAATGGGTTATAGGAAGTATGGTTCTTGCTGTGGTATTCGGTGTTGCTGTATTTGGCATCAGCTTACCTCTTTTCCGCTCTATCAGTAGAAAAAAAAGAGTGTCACTGGGAACTCCCTCTCAGGAGAGTGTTGAAAGTGTCTCTCAGAAGTGATAAAATGGAAATCGCCTGCCGGTAGCTATCTTTTTCGCTGTTCTCCAGTAAACAGTAGCAGTAATCGTAAAGATAGAAGAGTCCCTGCGAAAGATCATCATCTACTACCAGAACCCTTTCCAGTTCAGCAAGAATATTCTGCGCACGATCCAGCAGAAGCCTCCTGCCGGATTGATCATTCTGTATCTCTGAAGCTTTCTGAATGAGGCTTATGCATTTAGCGTGGAGCATGCAGATCACCCGGGAATTGGAAGCTGTCTGGATCTGCATGCTGGCGTATTTTCTGGCGGTTTCAGAAGGAGAATTCATACGGGAGCCCAGACTCAATAGTTATCCCAGAAGACCCATAATGTGGTTCTGAGTAATCTGGTTGAATCTGCTGAACGCCCTCATTCCACCCTCCTGAAGAAGTCTGGTCTGGGTCAGCTCTGCCAGCCCCGATGCCATATCTTCGTCCCGCAATACCGATTCTGCCGCCTGCGTATTAACTACTGCAGTAGAGAGGTTGTTTATTGTGGATTCCAGACGGTTAAAAGCGGCTCCGACATTGCTGCGCTGTAAATTGACCGAATTAATAACATTGTCTATAGCAGAAATAGCGGTATTGGCATCACCGGAAGTGGCAATCGAAGTAAGCGCCAGATCCTGAGCAGCGGCACTGAAATTTACCTCAGGATATGTAATCTGATCGTTAACCTCAGGACCGGCCTGAATGACGGCCTCCCCTGATGCCAGCTCTTCCCCGCCACTCACACCCTGATTGTTGAACTGAGCAGATGAAGCGATACGGTTTATTTCTGCAGTAAGCTGCTGGTACTCTGCATCCAGAGATTCCCTGTCTTTATCGTTGAGTGTGTCGTTGCGTGCCTGAATCGCCAGTTCCCTCTGACGCTGAAGTAGACTTGAAATCTGGCCGCCGGCACCATCGGCTATATTGAGCGCGGACATGGAATCTTCCACGTTACGCGAAGCCATTTTGAAACCGCGGATTCTGGTATCGAGCTGCTCTGCTATAGATAAACCGGCCGCGTCATCACTGGCACGGTTGATCCTTTTAGCAGTTGAAAGGCGCTCCAGAATCTTCTGAAGCTCTCTGCTGGTCTTCTTCAGCACACGCTCGGTGCTGCGTCCACCAATGGCAAACTGCGGCCCTGTGCTTTGGACTTGCATAGTCACCTCCCTGTAAGAACTCTCTTTAAAAACAGCTTCCCCTTATATTTATCGGCCAATAGTAGGAAAACTTTAGCTTTTTATGATATTTTATCGTTTTTTAGGAGATTAGACCACAAATAATTCTATTTCAGGCAAAAGTTGGTCTATTTAGAGCTGGAATTGAAAGAAATGCAAAAAATTTACCGTTAAACCTGAAAGTCACAGTTGGGGAGAGCAAAAAAACGTAAGGTGTTGGGATGATAAGGCTTGAAGGCGTCGCAGGTCTTATCGACAAGGTGATAAGACCTGCGACGCCTGAAAGCCTTAGCACTCAACAGATTACGATTTTTTGCCTCATCCAACTGTGATTTTCAGGTTAAAGGAAGGGCTTTTAAGGGAACCAGAAAGGCAGTTGTCGCCCCCTGACAAACTGCCCTCCAAAAAAGAGATCATCCTAAAAGTCGCAGTTGGGGAGAACCAAAGAACGTAAGACATTGAGATGATAAGGCTTGAAGGCATTACAGGTCTTTTCGACAAGGTGATAAGATCAAGATGCCTGAAAGCCTTAGTGCTCAACAGATTACGATTTTTTGCCTCATCCAACTGCGGTTTTTAGGATCATGCAGCCGCTTTGTGCCAGCCCGATTCAGACGCCCATGAATCAAAGGACTTTATATCCGGATACAATTCCCGCACCTTCGGTATATCTGCCGAGAAACCCTGAATATTCAGCCAGTCAAAAAGCATTGCGAAGTCCGCCCCGAACTCCCTTACCTTATCGATATCGAGCTGCTGAAATTCCACCTTGCGCCCTGTCTTTCTACTCAGAATCTCCGCTATCTGATTACCCGTCAGCTCATCCCCGGCAATTTCCAGTGCCTTGCCTTTGTACTTATCAGGATTCTTAAAGGCAAGTGCCACAAAAGCCCCTATATCATCGACAGAAATCAGCTGCAGCGGCATCTCAGGATCTAACGCCAGAGGAAGTACTCCGTTGTAAACTGAATCCCTTACCTCCGGCTGTAACAAGTTTTCCATAAAATAGACCGGCCTGAAGATGGTCCAGTTTAACCCCAGGTTTCTGATATGCTCCTCAATCTCCCATTTGCTGTCGATAAACGGAACCCCGGGCTGCCGATCGGCTGCTCCGTAACTGCTGTAAATAAAGTGCTTTACCCCGGCACTCTTTGCCGCGTCAGCCAGCGCTTTACCCTCTTTTATCTCCCGATCAACTCCATTATCGAGCGGTTGCTGAACACTAAAAACCCCGTAAACCCCTTTAAGAGCTTCATCAAGTGTTGACGGGACATCAAAATCACCCTTAACCACCTCTACTCCGGATTCTTTGAGCGCACGTGCCTCGGCATGATCAGAATGCCTGCTCATCGCCCGCACCTTCCAGCCATCTGCCAGAAGATGTTTTACCACGGCTCCTCCCTGATGTCCGGTGGCTCCAGTCACAAGAATAATTTTATCTGCAGTTTCCATAATGCGCACTCCTGTGGCACTACTGCCACTTTCTTTTTTGCCAATAAACAGATCCTACCATTTCTGGAGAATACAACTGCGATTGTGTTTAAAGTATCTGTAAAGATTACGGAGGATTGCGCCTTTATGTTGCCCTGCAGATTCCGGTTAAAGCGCTTTTACTGGAAGAAATCCGTGCATAGAGAATGCTTAAGCGTATCGGGGCTGTCTTTACGAATAATTATCGTGTGCGATGGCTCATTTGAAAAGCGGACATCATTGTGGTCCTTAAGCGTTATATCAAAAAAATCATAGTACTTGAAAACCTGCCCTTCTCTTTGCGCCCACAGGTTCTCTTTTCCATAAAAAGTGATATAGTCGGAAACATTTTTATTGAGCCTGACTATATAAGCGGCTGTTTTGATTTTTCTTACCTGCTCACTATCACTGCCTCTCTTCTCCAACTCCTTTAGAACATGCTGCTTAAGAGCATCCAGTTCCTGCATGAGCCAGGAAACACCAGGCAGAGAATAAGCAGTACTTTCCCCTGAAATTTCCTTCTCTGCATCTTTTGCATTCACAAAAGCATTCATCATTATGATCGGAGGGGTTTGTGAAT
Source organism: Fibrobacter sp. (assembly GCA_012515615.1). GTDB lineage: Bacteria > Fibrobacterota > Chitinivibrionia > Chitinivibrionales > Chitinispirillaceae > JAAYIG01. The sequence continues at coordinate 16,993 of JAAYYB010000092.1, read as the reverse complement.
AATCTATCTTGAGTATAGAAGGGAACCTGATTCCATCGGCCTTCATGATTTCAGTTTTCCTGGTTTCGATAGCACTCCTGAAAATCTCTTCCTGATCACCCGGCAAACCCAGAACTACCGCAGTGAGCTCTTCCGGATCGGCATTGGTAAACAATGGATGTTGCCTGTTGTATAGCTCTTCTCTTTCAACAATCTTTTTAAGTGAATCAAGCACAATCCTGACGCTGTCAATCTTCGAGACCTTTTTACTGAACCGCCGCCCCGAATATTTTTCCAGGTATTCCTCAAGCAACTCGATTCTCCCGGAACCAATTGCTTCAGAATAGCTCAGTTTCATTGAATCAACAGCTGTCAGTTTCTTATTTTCAACCACAGTATCAATTGTCACCATTTCCTCAACTTGCACTGGAATTGGCGGATTGAGCGCCAGCCTCATTCTCTCACACCACTGCTTATCTACCTGGTAGTAGTCACAATCCGACATTAATTTTCTCAGTTCTGTTGAATCCTTCGATTCTACAGCCCGGTTGTAATAGTACTTATTCTTATAAGTAAAATCATCTTTCTGACTGTCATATATGACACTGAAAAGACTGTCCACACGGTTCAATCTGGAAATTGAGCGGCGAAAAGCATACCCTGTCGTGGAATGAAACTCTTTGTTTACCTCCGCGATACTGTCGATTGTCTTTCTGCATCCTGCTATTGCAGGAAAGAGCTGATGTCTGTCAGAAGCTGCCAGAATGTCGGGATCATCCGGCAATGCCGCCGTAAAAGAATCGGCTATCAGGACCTGATCGGAAAGACTGTAAAGAAAATCACACCTTGAAATTGCGGAGTTGATTGAATCTTTACCACCCGGACGCGCTGGAAGTTCTCTTTTCTGCAGGTAGTAACTGTATTCTGCCCAGAGCGGAAGTACCCTGCGAAGCTGTTCTGCAGACCTGTAAAAACTGTCTGCTTTAAACAGATGAGTGGCGCTGTCAAGACATATATTTACTTGTGCGATTACAGTATCACCATGAAGACGATCCCTTTTGGCATTTCGTGCGGTGAAATAAACCGCTATCCCTGTACCGACAGCCACAACAGGAATCCCGATTCCCGCCGCTGCCTTGGCACCCCTGCTCGCCGCCGAAACTGAGAAAATCAAACCATTGACGATCAGGACACAGATCAGCAGAACCGCAGTAAGCTCCGCAAACCTGCGCCGATTGGAAGTGTTACAATCTTGTTCAGTAGGCTTTCGCAAAAATAACTCTCCTGCGGGAAGGCTCACCTGTTATGACACACCTTCCCTCCTCTTCCCCAGAATCAAGCGGAATGCACCTTATTGTCACATTCAGATCGTTTTTAACCCTCTCTTCCACCTCAGAAGAGCCGTTCCAGTGACACGATGCAAACCCTCCGTGAATCTCCGGTTTTTCGGAATTTTTGGGAGTAAAGAAAGCGTAAAACTCATCTTTGTTATCGATCCTCTTAATATTGCTGTCGCGGAATGCAAGCGCCTTCTGATAGAGACTGTCCTGAATGTTCTGCATTAAAGAGGCAATTCCGGAAACAAATTCACCCCGCTTCTGAGAATACCTTTCTTTACGGCTCTTATCGCGTCTTCCTACAAATACCGAGTCTGATGCGATGTCTCTGGGACCGATTTCAAGATAAACCGGGATGCCCTTCTTTATCCACGACCAGACTTTTTCCCCTCCCCTGCCCTCTCTTTTGTCTACTTCAACCACGATCCTGCGACCGTCGTAAGTTTGATCGCGCAGCTCCTTGGCCAGGTTCTCACAATATTCATTCACACTCCCCGCCGTGGCATCATCGTGTATCATGGGAAGGATAACAACATGTGCCGGAGCAAGTCTCGGGGGAACAATCAGCCCATCATCATCACCGTGAGTCATGATAAGGCCGCCGATTAGACGTGTTGAGACTCCCCAGGATGTTGTCCAGGCGTACTCCTCTTTTCCTGTCGAGTCAAGGAACTTGATTTCAGATGCTCTGGCGAAATTCTGCCCCAGAAAATGCGATGTGCCCGCCTGAAGCGCCTTTCTGTCCTGCATCATTGCCTCTATACAGAAAGTGGAGACAGCACCCGGGAAACGTTCTCCGGCGGTCTTCTCCCCCTTTATCACAGGCATTGCCATGTAATTTTCCGCAAAGTCAGCATAGATATCAAGCATCTTCATAGTCTCTTCAAGAGCTTCTTTTTGGGTAGAGTGGACCGTATGCCCCTCCTGCCACAAAAATTCCGCTGTCCTGAGAAAAAGCCTCGTGCGCATCTCCCATCTGACAACATTCGCCCACTGATTTATGAGAAGAGGCAAGTCACGGTAGGACTGCACCCATTTGGCAAACATAGCCCCAATTATGGTTTCCGAAGTAGGACGGACAATAAGCGGCTCTTCCAGCTCGCCTGCCGGAATCAGTTTCCCATCCGGCCCTGCTTCAAGGCGATGATGAGTTACAACAGCACACTCCTTGGCAAAACCCTCAACGTGCTGAGCCTCTTTCTCAAGAAAGCTCTTTGGAATAAACAGGGGAAAATAGGCATTCTTATGGCCGGTTTCCTTGAATCTGGCGTCAAGCACATCCTGAATGTTCTCCCAGAGACTGTAGCCCCAGGGTTTTATCACCATGCAGCCCCTGACCGGAGAATTCTCCGCCAGATCCGCGGCTTTAATCACCTGCTGGTACCATTCCGGGTAATCATCTACTCTTGAAGGATTTATTGCGTTTTTAACTTTCTGCTCAGCCATATTCCTCTTCTTTCTGAATTATAATAAAAGTCTGTTTCTACCGGTCCGGAGCCCTCTCTTTTATCCGGTTTTAATCAACTCCATTGTCAAGTTATTAAATGAAATACATTCTGGTCAGGAGTTATCAAAAAGGCTTATCTCCCTCTCCTCAGAAACTACCGGTATCGTAAACCACAGCTTTATCGCCAGTTCCGCTATCAGTGGTGGAATAATCTCATCTTGCTGAAAGCCATTGTCATGCCGTACTCGTTGCAGGCTTCTATCACAAGATCATCTCTGGTTGATCCACCCGGCTGAACCACATACTTGACACCACTCTGCTGAGCTCTGTCAATAGAGTCCCTGAACGGAAAGAAAGCATCTGAGGCCAGAGCTGTGCCGCTCATCAGATTGAGCCATTCCCGTTTCGTCTCATAAGAGAGACGATCGGCAGGCACTTCGAAATTGTTCTGCCACGAAAACTGCTCTGCCGGGGTCAGATTGTCCTCAAGAAACTGATCTATCGCATTGTCTCTATCGGGCCGGCCTATTTTTTCCCTGAATTTAAGAGAGAGCACCACCGGATGCTGCCTGAGAAACCAGCGATCGACTTTTGATGCGGCGAGCCGTGTGCAATGAATTCTGGACTGCTGACCGGCACCGATACCGATTGCCTGCCCCCCGTGTGCAAAGCAGACCGAATTTGACTGAGTGTATTTTAATGTAATCTGTGCGATCAAAAGATCCCTCTTTGCATCTTCCGGCATATCTTTTTTTTCTGTGACGATATTCTGCAGAGTTGCTCCCGTTATATCGGCCATGTTGCGCTTCTGCTCAAAACTTATCCCGAACACCTCCCGGGTCTCCATTTCCGGAGCAACGTAAGCAGGATCTATCTGGAGCACTACATAGGCTCCCTTTTTCTTCTCTTTCAGAATTTCAATAACCCCCGGCTCATATCCCGGAGCTATAACTCCATCGGAAACTTCACGTCTGATAAGCCTTGCCGTTTCCAGATCCATCGGTTCGCTCAGAGCCGCAAAATCACCAAAGCTTGACACCCTGTCAGCACCCCTTGCCCTGGCATAAGCCGCGGCAAGTGAAGAGAGTTCCATCTCTTCTACAAAATATGCCTTCTTGAGTTCTTTTGTCAACGGAACTCCGACAGCCGCCCCCGCAGGACTGACATGCTTGAATGAAGCCGCTGAGGCCATCCCCGTAGCTTTTTTAAGCTCCGCAACCAGCTGCCAGGAATTGAGTGCATCAAGCAAATTGATATATCCGGGATTTCCATTTAAAACCTTGAAAGGAAGCTCTCCGGCATTCATAAAAACACGTGATGGTGCCTGGTGAGGATTGGCGCCATATCTAAGCAGCAGTTCGTTTGACATAAGATTCCTTTTTATGCTGAAAAATTCTGAAGTCCAGCCATATCTAGAGTTGAAAAATAATCATCTATTGTTTCCGCACGTCTTATTTGAATCACACTTCCATCTTCCCGAAGAAGCAGTTCCGCTGAACGAAGTTTCCCGTTATAATTAAATCCCATTGCATGACCATGTGCGCCCGCATCGTGTATTACAACCAGATCACCTTCTTCAATATGCGGCAGCATACGGTCAATTGCAAACTTGTCATTATTCTCACATAGTGAACCTGTTACATCATACTTGTATTCAGCCGGCTCGTTCTCCTTGCCAACAATCGTTATATGATGGTAGGCGCCATAAAGTGCAGGCCTCATCAGATTCGCCATACAGGCATCCAGACCGGCATAATTCTTATATGTTTTTTTCAAATGTAAAACGCGGGAAACCAGAAATCCGTGAGGTCCCGTGATAACCCTGCCGCACTCCATCTGAAGTTTCAGGGGATGTAAAGGGGTTCCGGCAATGATCTTCTCATAGGCACTCTTTATCCCGTCAGACACAGTTTTCAGATTGACCGGTTCCTGGCCCGGACGATAGGGAATACCGATCCCGCCGCCCAGATTTACAAACTCAAACCTTATACCCTCTGCCCTGTGTATCTCTGCCGCAAGTTCAAAGAGCATGACCGCGGTATCCACAAAATACTGAGGATTAAGCTCATTTGAAGCCACCATAGTATGAAGACCGAAGCGGCGCGCGCCCTTTTCCCTGAGTAATCTGTAGCCCTTGTGAATCTGCTCGCGTGTAAAGCCGTATTTTGCCTCGCTTGGATTTCCGATAATGGCGTTACCGGTGCGCAAAGGCCCGGGGTTGTAACGCAGGCAGATTAGTTCAGGTATACCGGCGTGCTTCTCCAGAAAAGGAATATGACTTATGTCATCGAGGTTTATTATCGCGCCCAGCTCACGGGCTTTGATAAATTCATCAGCCGGAGTGTCATTAGATGAGAATATCACTTTCTCACCTGAAATGCCGGATTTCTGAGCAAGAAGGAGCTCTGGAAGTGAGCTGCAATCGGCACCGCCGCCTTGGCCGGCAACAATTTTAAGCAGGTAAGGATTTGGCGCTGCTTTGACTGCGAAATATTCCCTGAAACCTTCCGACCACCTGAATGATTCTGTAAGAGATCTAATACTCCCTTTGATTCCGTTTTCATTATAGATATGGAAAGGAGTCGGGAAATCCTCTGAAATTTGCCTGATCTGATCCTCAGAAAACGGCAACTGCTTTGTAATCATATTCACCTTCCGTAATTTTAAAAACTCCGGTCATCCTTTAATATCAGAAATTCCGGGAAACCGGGTTTGCGCCAAAGCCGCAAGAGAATCTTGAAAAATAAGATTTTCCCTCAATAATGTCACTACTTTCAGCCCAGCGCCTTTAGAATATCGTTCCATTCACTATCCGGCTCTGCGGTAAGTCTCTTAGGGACTCCTGAGAGTGTGAAGGAGATCTGATATGCATGAAGCATAAGCCGGGAAACACCACCAACAGGACGATTCTCGCCATAAAGAGTATCCCCCATCACAGGGTGACCTGTTGAGTAGAGATGAACCCTGATCTGATGTCTCCGCCCGGTAGCAGGTTTAACTTCAAGATAACTGGAATCGCACATCTTTTTTAATACTTTATAGCAGGTTAATGAGCTTTTTCCACGCTTGTCTACCCCCATCCTGCCCGACCCGAATTGATACACCGGTTTATCAATTTCTCCTTCACCTTCCATGACCCCCGCTACAGCGGCAAGGTATGTTTTTTCGGTTTCCCGGCGCTCAAATTGAAGGCTCAGTTCCCGGTGTACAGAAGCATTTTTCCCAAAAAGTATCACTCCGCTTGTGTCACGGTCGAGCCGATGTACAACATAGATTTTACCTCCGGTATATTTTTCCAGCTCTCTTACAAGAGTCGTGCTTTCATCTACGCCTCTTCCCGGAATAACAGTCTGTCCCGGCTCTTTATCCAGTGCTATGATTTGATTGTCTTCATAAATGATATTTAAACTCATCGGCCAGAATCCTCACCTTGATAATTTCCATATGAACCTGAAAACCTCAAGCTTCTTTTTTCCCTCCGAAATAGTTCCAATGTATAATCTGACTCAGTTCTTTTCGTGCTTTCACCGGTTCTTTCATCGACGAATATCCAAGCGGAGTCAATGCGACCGGATCGATGTTTTCCGGAAGTTTCAACGCTTCACATGTTTCCCGGTATTTAAAAGATCCTATCCAGCATGTCCCCAATCCCTTTTCCGCTGCCGCCAGGGTAAGATGATCCATTGCTATGGCAATATCAACATCACCATAGTCCTTGCCGTCTGCTCTTTTCCAGGACTGGCTTCTGTCACAGCAGACCGCAATAATAACCGGCGCGGAAAGAAACCAGGTTCTGTTATAAACAGCCTGAAGCCTGAGTTTGAATTCGGCACTGCGAATTACTATGAATGACCATGGCTGGTTATTGCAGGCAGACGGTGCCCATCTGGCAGCTTCCAGTATCTCCATTACCAGACTGTCATCTACATCTTTGTCAAGATATCCACGAACAGAAAACCTTTTCTTTGCCAGTTCGATAAAATCCATAATGGCGCTCCGTTTCTACTCTGGTATTTGTACCCGGTTAACACTTCATAAAAAGAATTCGCCGCCATACTGATTCAGTATGACGGCGCATTCAAATCGGTACGGTATTAGAATTCAGTTCTGATTCTGAAGCTTTTCCATTTCCTGTTTGAGCTTCTCGATCTCGGAGTCGATCTGCTGCTGCTCCTGCTCCATCTGCTGCTGTACTTTTTCCAGACCCGACTGGCCCACAATCTTCTGTATTGTCGCAAGAGCGTATTCGATATCTTCCCTTACAGCATCTATAGACCTTGCGAAGAAAGTCGACCTGTTAAACTCACGCGAGAATGTAAAGTACTCATCGAATTTTGTCATGTAGTTGTTCTGCTCGGTACGCAAGCTGTCAGACTGAGATCCCATCGTTGCAGCCTGTCCCGCCATGGATAGGTTGTCAATCTTATCAGCCAGAAAATTATGTGACATACGATTGCTCTCATATTGCATGCGGGAGTAGTTGAGAGTATCATCGCTTTGAACTGAGAGAGCTCTGATTTTTTCCGAAGCAACTTTCAGGACATCCATCGACTGGGCATACTGTTTCTGAAGCAGGTGTCCGTAAGACTGAATCAGCATGCCTTCACATTGGAGAACGCCCTTCCGGGATGTCTTTGTGAGAAGCTGCCCTGTAGCGATACAGTCGGTCCATTGCCGTGCTTTAAGCGCGGTCCACCCCTGTCCAAGAAGGGCATCCTCAGCATAGTAGCTTGAGGTCGGGACCATTCTGAGTGCAACAACAGCTTTTGACAGAGTGTTTTCCTCGTAGAAAATGTATCCCAGGAACAGATAAGACCTGTTTACGATCTCTTTCTGGGCCGGGGTTGTTGCCTTTGCGCCGACACAGTTTTCCAGTGCCATCACAATCTCGCTGGACTCACTGCCCAGACGTGCATGCGCCACGGCTATTGCATGCTGAGCGAAAATGTAGTCCGGATGTTCTTCTGGAACAATTGAGAGAACCTGTATAGCCTTCTGCATGTCATTTGTCTGCAGATGTGTCTGCCCCATGATATAGGCACCATGGAAACGCAGCGAATCAGGAACATTCGGTTTGCTGAGCTCGACGAACTGGTTTGTAACTCTTGAGAAATCGCCGTCTCTGTAGAAAACCCGCATTAGTCCAAGATCAGCATGTGGAACTGCAGTGCTGAGCGGAAAGTCCTTTTTGGTGTTCTCGTAGTTTTTCACCGCCATCTCTCTCATGTCCAGCTCTTCCTGGCAGCTCGCACGGTAATACTGTGCCCAGTCATTTTTAAAGAAGTCGGGGAACTCAACAAGAATGCGGCTGAACACAAAGAAAGCATCCCAGTATTTCTTTTCCGAATAAAGACGACGGGCCTTATTGTAAAGTTCGTTTGGAGACAGACTGGCAGTACGGGCCATTTTCCTTGCGAATATTTCTTCCCTGTGCTTTCCGAAATCTACGCGTGCATAAACAGTATGCCCCGTAGCATCATTCTGAGCCTCTGTCATGACATTATACTGATAGAGTATCTCCAGATCGCGACCAGAGTTTACACTTGGAACATTGATACCGAACGCAAGGCCCCAGTAATCGATGGCATCTTCATCAAACCCGAACTGAAGATATAGTTTGGCCATCCTCAGAAGCCATGCACCCACTTTAAGATTGATGTCCCACTCCAGCTTTTTCGCAAGACTCAAACCGTTATTATTGAGCTTAAACTCATCTTTGGCAGCCCAGAAATCCTTAATGTCGATATCAAGCGCACTCTCCAGCCGTTTTTCCCAGTAATTTCCTAACCAGGATAGTTTTATATCTCTGGAGTACTGGCCTGTACTTTTAAAGTTCGGCACGGGGGATTTTCCCATCGAGGGAGCTATGAGGTTTACTGTAGAGAGTCCTATGAGATGATCACCGATCAGTGCGTGACGAAACAGACGATAAGTGAGGCCAATATCAAGCCCTGTTCCCATCGTAGGTTCACCAAAACTGCTGGAATAGGCAAAGTTCAAATTGATGCCGGCAGAAAGTTTATTCCAGAAGTGCCAGGCATAAGAGAGCATGAAGAATGAATTCAGATTCGAAAGCGAAGAGTCTCCGGCCGTAAGCTGGCCGTTTCCCATCTCCTGACCCTTCTCCACAAAGCCTTCCGGTGATCCAAGGACTGTAACCCCGACAGACTGATAAAGACCAATCGGAACAACAGCGCCCAGCTCGAAATGTTTGAATGCACCCGCGAGAATGGGCGCAAACGCGAACCTGGTCGCGATGTAATTCTCTTCCGTCATAAGAGCCGCATTTGTCAGCGGCGAATGATGAGCTATCATGTCACGCCAGCGCTGAGTAAGCAGATACTCACCCGCAAGACCATCTGCCATTACACTCCCGACACCGGTACACAGTAAAAGAAAAGTTAATAGTACCCCTTTGAAGATCTTTCTAACTAACATCTCCTGACTCTCCACTTATTATTACAGGGTTCAATTATCAATTAACACCGATTTTAAACTGACCGATCTTGGCCTTTTTATCAGTATCTCTGGTTACAACTCTGAACAAATATACACCTCTTCCAACCTGACGTCCATTCTCATTTCGTCCGTCCCAGTATATTCCAAACTCGTTTCCGTCCGCCTTATAAAGCCATATGTTGGATTTTATCAGATTCCCGACAGCATCGTATACCGCTACTTTGCCATAGGCACTGTCCGCTCTCCCGGAAACCGGTGCCAGAGGCTTGCCTTTTACTTGCACTCCGATAACCGTCCCATAATCGGGATCAGCATTATCAACGGCAACCTGCCTGTTAATGACCGGCTGGTAATAATTCCGGACAGCCGGCGGAATCTTTGTAACAAGCGGCACGAAAGGATTGGTGCTGGGGATATATACAATACTTACATTTCCCCAATCAATTGAGGCCTTACGCCCATTTTCAAGCGGATCATTGGAAATACGATCGGTCAGACCACTGGAAGACGCCAGCTGCAAGCTGTCACGGTCCGTTTCAACGCTGATATTTGACGATACCACCAGGATCGCCGTGCTGTCATCTATTATGGATATTGAAGAGAAAGCATCGGAAATCGGTTTGGTGCCCCTGTAATAACGAAAAATCTGGTCAGGATCAGGATTGGCAGGCCATTTAACAAGCTCACTGATAGTAACCTTTATCGTATCAGGTGTTCCATTTGCATTCTGTCCTGATCTTAAAGCACCGGGGAAATAAATTGCTTTGTTTACAATCGGACCTATCCCGTCTGTGCAGAGGAAATTCTGGACCGGTGTTATATCGGTTCCGGGCCCAATTGATAAAAGTGGTGTCCAGTCGGTCTGCAGCTCTCCATCAGTCCGTTCTTTTATGTATAACCTGAAAGATTTTCCGCTGCCGCCCCCGATGCTATCAATTGTAAAAGAAACCTCACCATTGACAACCCGGAAAAGAGAAACCATCTCTGCCGGAATTTCAACCGTTCTATCAAAAGTCATATCGATTCTGTCAATAAAACCATCGCCATCAATATCCCCGGTGATCGCAGATTCCAATCCTATATGAATCGCATTTGCGCTGATCTCAACCACTGCAGGAGGCAGTCCGGATTCAGAAACACTGACCTGAGTAACTCCAGCATCCTTTTTTTCAACAAGCGCCTGATAAACCCGACCCTGCTCAGGTGTAACGGTAGCAACCTGAGGAACAGTACTCTGCCATACGGCATTTTCTGCAAAACGGATAAAATTACCAAGACTGTCACGCACAACCGCATAAAGAGTCGCACTCGCCTGGTCTTCAGGAATATTCAGCGTCTGCAGACTGTTTTCGGTATGTAAGATAATATCGGGAGTCGTCTGAATTGTAATGTGATGCGGTTTACCGGGACCTATATAAAAACTTACCGATGTAGATGCCTCTGCGGCAATTGGATTATCGGGTTTCTTGAAAGTTGCAGTCAGCGTAACTGACCCGAAAGCCATTGAGGGCAGAATCTGAATGACGCCTCCGCTTTGAGAAAGGATAGTAACATTCCCTTCAGGATCTATAACGCTCCATGTAACCAGACTGTCCCATTCCGGTTTCCAGACGGTGCTGTCAAACACATGAGCGTAAACACTGTAAGGCTGGCCGGCGGCAATAGTATCTGTTCCCATAATCGGAAGATTACCATCTACATCGGGAGCCCCGGGCTTGGAATAAAGCCGAAGATTTGCAGGCGGAGTAAAAAGGTTTGTTGAAACCTGTATTGTGCTGTTGGATGTATGACGCTCAGCATAGAAAAAATCAAAAGCATATCTCCCGCCTTCAACCAATCCATATTCGGCGGCAATCTCATCAAGATCTATTTCACCAGTCTGCGATGTATGTATTCCCCCAAGATCCATCGCCAACCTGCCGTTGATATACGCCCACACATCATCATCACCTGTAAAATTGAATTTCAAACCCTGCGTATAGGTGAATGTATTATGCAGTTCCATTGTAAAGGCGAAGTTATGACCCTGCTTGGCAGGCTCCTCTCCGAATCCCCGCTCGTCAATCCAGAAAAATTCTGAGGTACCGTTTCTTCCGTTTCTCACAAACGTGTACACTCCGTCACCTTGATGAAGGAAAGGCAGAGAATCTGGAATAACTGTATTTATGAATGCCGTATCGTAATCTACAGTAACAGCCCCATCGTAAGTTCCATTTCTATCAGTATAGACTGGAATTGTAAAGTCCCCCGCAGTCCAGGGCTGAAACCATTTGTGCAGGTAGTAGCTAAAATAGGGACTATTTCCCAGAACTGGCTTACGGTCAGCAGACAGAGTGTCAGCCACCATTCCCCTTTTTAGTGGTGAGCCTCTATGATCGGGCTCAAATTCAGGGTTGCTTCCATCAGCATGGAAATCATAGAACGTCACCTTAACCCAGAGAGTATCGGGATACTGTTGGGAGAAGGCAAACGACGACAGAATTATAACCGAGAGCAGGGTCGGAATAAAACGCTTCATTTTCGCATCACTCCGTTAGAATGTATAAAAGCGTTTAAATTGTGCAGTTTTAGGCAATAATTGATTTTTTGCTTTTTCAAAACATCTATTCTACTGCAACTTCTTCAGGATTGCCTTTACCTTGGCATTTGTCCCACCTTCATTAATATACATCTCATAGAACTTTTTTGCTTTTTTTTCATCTCTTTTTGTATAATATATGTTGCCTATGTGCCTGTATGCTTCTTTTGACTGTTCGTTATCGGTTTTTGCGGCCTTCAGATAGGCCTCCAAAGCATCATCATCCTGCTTCATCATCCTGTACTCATGACCCAGCGCCATGTAAAGCGGTCCATTTTTCTTGTTTTGACGAATCCCTTCCTTTAACATTTCCACTGCTTTGGCGTGATCCTTACTTTTGCTTGTAATACGGGCCATACAGTAGTGAACTTCAGGGTGATCCGGCTGGCGACGCACTACTTCCTGATAGAGATCCATTGCAGAAGGATAATCCTGAGTACCCTCGTAGGCTTTGCCAAGATCAAGAATCAGCTGCACATTATCAGGATCGCCTGCCATAGCCCGGCCAAAGTACATGATCGCATCAGCATATTTGCGCCTGGCCAGACTGATTCTTCCACAGGCATTCTGCACTTCCGGCGCCTCAGGCATCATCTTCAAAGCTTTGCCAAATGAAACCGCGGCTGCCTTTAAGTTCCCTTCTGCCTCACTGATTTCTCCCTCAGCAAGATAGTACCACCCATGCTTGTTGCTGGTATTTCTGGCCAGTATTTCCTTTGCTCCGACAAGATTCTTGTTTTTCAAATGGATAGAACACAGGCGGTAAAACGCCTCACCGTTACGAGGGTTTTTATTGAAAATTGTTTCATAAACCTGACGTGCCTGATCATTTTTTCCCTGCCGGTAATAGGATTGGGCAAGTTTTACTGATATTACCTCATCATACTCCATGCCGTTTACCGCGGTTTGCAGATGCTTTGATGCATCACGGTAATTCATCTCATCATAATAAATCTCTCCCAGAGCCGCAAAGCACTCAGAACAGGATTTGTTTGCGACAACTACACCTTCCAGAATCTGTTTTGCGGTATCAGGTTTCCCCACTGCCTTATACAATAACCCGGCCAGCTTCAACGCCTCCGGTTTTGCAGCGTCCTTTAAAACTAACGGCCTGATTATCTTTAAGGCATTACTGAATGCTTTGCTCCTGTAGTAAGCATCTGCAAGTACAAGCCGGTATTCTTCATTTGAGGGCTCGCCATTGACCGCCCGGTTATAATACGGTACCGACTCCTTGTATTTTTTCTGCATTGTAAGACAGGTTCCCAGCATATAATTGGCCTCAATGTGACTGGATTTGAGGCTGACGGCCTTCAGCAGGTAGTCCTGAGCTTTGGAATAATCTTTCTGCTGGTAAAAATAACGACCAATCTGAAACTGGAGCTCGGCATTTTTCGGGGAACAGCCCGCAGCAGTCCTGAGCTGGGCAAACCATTTTTCATTGCTGCCAAGTTTTTCATAAATCCCGGCCAGCTTCAGATGAATATCTGTATCACAGCTCTTCAATTTTGCCGCTTCCTCAAGCACCTTCGCAGCATCCGCACTTTTCGATTCAGCCATAAGCAGATCGGCAAGTTCCAGACGGATCGGCAAGTTTCTGAGATCAAGCTGGGCCCACTGCGAAAGAAGATCCGAGAGATTTTTCGATGCTTTTGTCTCTCTATAGCATTTAGCAAGCAGCTCTATGACTTCGATGTCCTTGTTGTTAAGCCCCCGTGCCTTAACCAGAGGGCCGGCCGCACTGGCAAGGTCCCCCGCCCTGGAATAGGCGATACCGGTCTTTTTTAAGACCTCAAAATTATCACCGGTCATTGCCGAAGCTTTTTCGAGTGTTTTAGCCGCCTCTGAGTACTTCTTCTGTTCAAAGTACAAGTTTCCAAGCTCTAACCATGTCGTTGAATCTTTCGGGGCTTTTTCAAGATAGATACGATAATTTTCCGTTGCGGCTCCCTTTTCACCAAGTTTCAACTGAGATTTAGCCAGCATGCCCTGAAGATCACTGGACGCCTCGCTGAAACTTAAAGCCCTCTCAATTACCCTCACCGCGTTTTTCCATTGCCCAAGAGTGACGTAAAGACGGCCGAGCCTGTCATAGTTCCTGTAGTCATCCTTGAAAGACTTGATATTTATCTCATACTGCGCCACAGCTTCCTTGCTCATGTTATTCTTTTCGTACAGTTCTGCCAGACGATAAGAGTATTCTTTATGATTACCTGCCAGAGTGATGTACTTTTTGTACATTGCAAGAGCATCGGTTGGTGAATTGGTTTTCTCATAAACTTCTGCCGCAAGTTCAATCGCCTGAAGATTGCGGGGGTTTTTATTCAGAAGGTATTTCAGATGCGTGATTGCTTTGGCATGCTGGTTTGTACTGCATAATGACTGTGCAAGCATCCAGGCTTCCTTCTCGTTGATTTTTGCCGCAGAGAGCCCCCCCAGAAGAGAGATTACGGCATTGTAGTTTTTCTGCTCGAATTCAAGGCCCGCAAGCTGCAAGCTGACATCCGGATTGACATACTTTCTATCCAGAAATGTCGTGAATGCAGATTTAGCCTTGGTTTTCTGGCCGCTCTTTAAAAAGAGCTGGCCGGCTTCTGCCAGTTTATTCTTGTACTTTTCATTGTTTATGGCATAAAGCCTCATCAGGGCTTCTGCAGCCGCGCTGTCCTTGCCTGATTTTGTCAAGGCACCGGCATACTCCACCCATGCGTCTTCCCTTGAGGGGTCTTTTTTCACACATAGTTCATAGGCGGTAATCGCATCGTGCAAAGCTCCTGCCGCAGCGTACTCTTTACCGATCAGGAAATATGTCTCCGCGTCAGCAGAACCGGCTTTTTGCGCCTTTGAAAAATAGGATTGCGCTGAAGCCTTGTCCTTCAGCCGAAGCGAAAGCACCGTCAACCTGTAAAGAGCTCCCGCGCCGCCGGCTCCCATTTTGACAAGATTCTGGTATTCGGTTTTTGCCTCTGCTGCTGAAGATAGTTCGAAGCTGATTGAAGCGATAGCCGACTGAAGAGCCGAATCGGGTTTGCTGATAGTACGCTCTTTTTTAAAATACTGAAGAGCCTTTTGCTTTTCTCCCTTTGCAAAAAATGCATCACCCAGGAGTTTGTTTATTCCAGGAGCAACAAGATCTGCGGCAGAGACCTCCTGCAGAAGACTCAGTGCGGACGCGGTCTCGCCCCGCTTGATGTACACCATCGAAAGACCCAGTTTACACTGACTCTTGTCTTTTACCAGGGGCAGTGCGCGTGTAAAATTAGCAAACGATTTATCAAGCTCGCCACTGTTAAGATAAATCCACCCCAGACCCATAAGGACCCTGTGATCCTCAGTTTTTGCCCTGACACTGGCCTCAAGGTGCATTTTGGCTTTAACGGTGTCTTTATTTGCAAGCGATAGCACGCCAAGTTCTCTCTGCAAACCCCCGTGGTTTGAATAACGGGACTCAATCTGTCTCAGAATCGACAGTGCTTTTTTAGAGTCTCCCGCTTTTTCCGCAGCCGAAGCGGCTTTCAGGAAAAGATCAACATTGTCCGGAGCTTTTTTTATCGCGTCTTCGTAGTACCGAAGTGCATCAGAGCTTTTTCCCAATGAGGTGTGCAGGTCGCCCAGGTAGATGTTTGGCTCAGGATCACTGCCAAGATGACTTTTTGCAGTAGTAAAAGCTTTCACAGCTTCTTCATTTCTTGACTGAAGCATCAGACTTCTTCCATACTCTATATGAGCTCTGCCAAGCTCAACCCCGTTATTGATGAGGCGGCTTGAATACTCCATACCCTGCTTTCCATTGCCTTGATCGTTACTTCTTCGGGCATAGAACAGAAGCGCGTAAGGATCATCCGGATCCCCACTAATTATCTGTTTGTAAACACCTTCAGCATCATCTTTGCGACCCATCCCATCATAGGCAAGGGCCTTCTCAGAAAGAAGCTCACCTTTTTTGACTCCCCTCTGCTCTCCAAGCATCGCTACCCTGACCGCATCCTCATACCTCCCCGCCTTTCTGAAATTTCGGCACAAGGGGATGTAAATCGGCAGATACTCAGGAAGAGACAGAAAAAGAAAATTCAATGCTTCTGCAGCATCACTGTTTTTCCCTACCGCTTCAAAAAAAACACCCGCACGGTAGTATCCCACCAACATACTTCTGTCTTTCTCGCACACCCGCCTGTATTCTTCGGCGATTTTCGCAGAGTCTGATCCTTTGCTGAATCTTTCGGAAATGATACATTCACCAAGCTGTTTGAGATTCTTATAATCTTCACCTACCGCCGGAAGCTTTAAAAAACGGGCCAGTTCACGGGGGGCGGTCAGATTGAATTCCTTCAGAAGGGCCCCCAGAATCTCATCAAGCTCCACACCGATCCGGTCAAGCTTGAAATTTCGTTCTATAGTGGTGTGGATCCGCTTAGTCTTGACAGAGTATATTTCCATGTAGTAAAAAACGCTCTTATCGCGTGGAGAAATCTCAAACTTCTGTATTCCTGCAAAATCGGCCTTAAGTTTTCTGGCTGCATCGATATATTCGTTTTCTGATGGTACTCTTGAGAGGTTCTGATGATCGGGGACATGTTTGCGTACCTGGTCGGGGCTCACAAGAGTAAACTTATCAACTGCTGCCAGTTTAAACTCCATGACAGCTTCAATCACAGCCGCCATCCACTTGTCTTCAGAATTTATGGATGCATCAATTGCTCTGCCCAGAAGGAAAACCACGTTCTCCGGAATTTTTACTTCCGGCTCAGAAACTTCGGCTTCAGGGTCCTGGGCGGAAAGATTTGTAAATGCAAACAATATGAAAAGTACCAAAAAAATCCGGTTAAAGCGCATAAGTTCAGCCTTTCACCATAATTGATGCCCTAAAATCAAATTGGATTCTGATTGACAGAATTTACACAAGGGAATTAAAATTCTCTCCTTGGTACCAAAATAATACTTGTACGCTTTATTCACTATATAGAAATCAGAAAAATGTCCTCTAAGGCAGCATTGAAAAAGAGGTCTTGAAAGAACTGCTTAATAAAAAAGGGGCATCCGACATTTTAATGGGTAGCCCCCATATATAATGGGTAGCCCCCATATATAGTGTTTAGAGTATTTTTACTGCATGGATGATAAAAAGCTCTTCACGAAGATATTAGGATTGAAGGCGCCTTGGTTTATTGCCGAGGTGAAGGTTGATGAAAAGAA
>JAAYYB010000007.1 GCA_012515615.1 Fibrobacter sp. | reverse complement strand
TGAATTGATAAGACATGAAGGTGGCGCAGGCTTTATCGACAAGGTGATAAGGCCAAGACGCCTGAATGGCTTAGCAATCAACAGGTTGCGCTAATACGCCGCATCCAACTGCGGAATTTAGGTTTAATATTCAAAACCCGAATCCACCACTTAATTTCCTTCCAATTGAGGTTATCCTCGATGATGATGATACCTGGAAGTTATCTGAGAGTGCGGTGCCGGGTGAATAGCTTTCTCCTGTGTATAGCCCATGCTCCATTGCTCCACCTGTAACACTGCCGCCGTAGTAGAAGCTATAGGTGCCTTCAGTCAAATCAGGCGATGAGAAAACGACGTACTGGAAGTTTGTGGCTGGTTCAAATGTAAAGACGGTCTCTCCACTTGATTTCCGGAGACTTATCGGGTTGCCGGCATCAACCGTCTGATTAAATGCGGCTACCAGGCAGTTCTGCTTTGAATTCTCAGTTGGTGGATAGGCCATCTGGTAATTGGCTGCAGAGCCCGCTGCCAGAACATATCCTCCGTTTACAAGTACATAGTATTCATCCGGGTTGGTAAAATCAAACCCGACATCAAAAGGGCCTTCCACACTTGCCAGTTCGGGATCGGGTCCATGAAGAATCACAACACCGCCGTTAATCTCGATGTCTCCGTTGGAATCGAGACAGTCGCCAATGGTGCAGTAAACGACAATGTGTCCTCCGTTAATCTGCAGGAGATGATCATGTGAACTTGATTCCATGCCAAATTGACCGCCGCCGCCGGGGTTTTCCGAGCTGCTTTTCAGAGCCACATTTATGCCGTCATCGTAGGCATGCACTGTGATCTTTCCATCGTTAATCACCATCGCAAACCCTTCAAGACCCTCGTAGCATTTTACAATTTCGATTTCCCCGTTATCAATTGTTAATAGGGAATCCGCATGCACCCCGTCATCACCGGTTGAAATTGTAAACTTTCCGCCTTTGATTACCGCGAGTTGATCCGAATGAATGCCGTCATCTGCCGAGTTTATGCTAAACGTACCATCTGTAATGATTATGTTGTTTTCGGCCTTTATTCCCTTTGCGCTAATGTCACTGTCGTACTGCTCCCCGGATTGGACTGTTTCGCTGCCACCACCTGTAGTTATGTCAAATTTACCGCCGTTTATTTCCACATAGTTGGCCGCATCGATACCATCCTTGTCACCTTTAATCTTTATGTCACCGCCTTCGATCAGCACAATTCCAGTTGACACATCTCCGCTGTCTGATGACTTTAAACCGTCACCCTTTGCGGTTATATCAAAAGTCCCGCCCAATATAACAAGCTTATCCTTTCCCCTTATACCATCATCGGCGGAATTTATGACAAAGTTTCCCCCACTGATGGTCAGTTTATCTTTTCCCGTAATTGCATCCTTGTAACTGGCATTGACAATCAGTTTTCCGCTTCCCCGGAAAACAAGATCATCTTTACTGAAAATTGTGGCATCGGGCTCATCTTCCTCGAAAAAGAGAGTGTAGCTCTGAGGATCGCTGAGCATGTTTTCGGTCCCATCTGCCAGTTCAATAATCGTATTTTCTGCTTTCTGGACAAACAGTGGAGAGGTAGAAGAGTTGCCTATATTCACTCCCTTAAGGACAAGGATCACATCGTTTTTATCCTGTGTATTCACCACTATACGCCCATCGGTCAGTACCCCGTCGATATGGTAAGTCCCCGATGAAGTCACAGTGACTTCGGTACCGTTAACAAGTGCACCAGATCCTGATACCTCTATTCTGTCAGTCAAAAGATGAATCTCTGTATAAGGGCCGGCTTTCTCCATCTCGATGATGATGTCCTGTTGTGTGGTGCCGGTCAGTGGAAAGCTTCCAGTCAGGTATCCATCCTTCGATGCAATAAGAGTATCAGATACCTGAAAAATATCGGCAGTCTGCTTTGTGGAGGGTATGAGCGGAGTGCTGTTACAAGAAGAGAACCGGCTGCTTTTAAAATTGACACTCATCCCGGTTGAGAAAAGTGTACCAGTAAATGTGTTGCGGCTGGTAATGATTCTTATACAGGTCAGTCCCGGACTTAATTGCGGTATTGAGACCATCTGGCGGTTATTATCAGGGTTGTCCGGCAGAAGCGTCACGATCTTTTTCCCGTTTATTGAAAACAGTTCCACCTGCCTGAGGTGTTCATCATCAAGACCGGAGGAAAAAATAAGAGAATTGTTTTTAATGATAAAGGAACCGGCTTTTTTGCCGGAATGTAAAGGATTCGCGGCGGAAGAGGAAACAATGGAAAAGGAGCCATCGGGACCCGAAACAGTTGAGAGTCCGCCGGATATCATTTTTACATTTACACCGGATATTCCTTCCCTGGATTGCTTTTCAATGAC
Source organism: Fibrobacter sp. (assembly GCA_012515615.1). GTDB lineage: Bacteria > Fibrobacterota > Chitinivibrionia > Chitinivibrionales > Chitinispirillaceae > JAAYIG01. Next base: position 2,712 of record JAAYYB010000007.1, on the reverse strand, counting down.
TTTCCCGGACAGAGAAATCTCCTGGGCAGAGATGAAGAAAAGATCACCACACAGGAGAATAGCTAATAACGTTTTTACTTTGCTCATGATGGGAATCCTTTTGTTAAGATGGATTAAGCCCTAAGTTAAGCTATATTCTGCCACTGTATGCCTTCATTAAATCTAATATAAACCGAAATCCTTTGAAATACTTCCTGTTGTGAAAGAGTGCGGTACTGATTGCTGTCTTTCCGGATCGGGGTCGGTGATCACCGAGGGCTGGGAGCCGATAGTCACGTATGCAAATGAATCAACTTATGTTGCATTCGAAGGAATTTAATGGTAACAATAAAAGATGTCAAAAACTATTTAACCATAGTACATCCCTATGAAACACCTAATATCTCTCCCACTCCTGCTTTCCCTTTTCCTGTTAACCTGTTCCCCCTCTACCCCTCCCTTCAGTTTCATTTTCTGCAACGACATTCATCTGGGATGTGGTCCCGATGATCCCGAAAATCTCTCAGCAGCCCTTAAAAAAATGAAACATGAAAACAATTCCGATTTCATAGTCCTGGCCGGGGATTTGACCTGCAATGCAACAATCCATCAGTTCCGTACACTCGATTCACTGCTTAAAAAATCCGGCATGCAGTTCTTTCTCCTACCGGGAAACCATGACATAGATTGTGTTGGCAATGATGACAGGAAAAACTACACGTCTCATTTCAGTGAGTCTGCCCAAAGCTATCTCTTTATTCACAAAGGCATCTGTTTTTTGATGCTTGACCTTAGTGATTGCGCAATGGCCCATGTAAAAGTTGATTCCACTCACCTGAACTGGATTAAATCATCATTGGAAAGAGTTGACCCTCAGATCCCGCTTGTGATCATAACTCATTTCCCCCTGCATCCCGGTACACCAAGATTTGCAGTTGCAAACTCATCTTCGCTGATATCGGCTCTGCTGGGCAGAAAAATTCTTGGATACTTTTCGGGGCACTTTCACGATTCTTACCGTGACACAATTGACAATGTGCCGTTTTTTTCAAATGTTACACTTCTTCCCAATATCGAAAACATGGGTCAGGATACCAGAAAAGGTTATCTTCGGGTGTTTGTCAGAAGTCTCAAAATCTCTGCTGAATTCATGGAAACTCACTGAAGGAACCTCAATGCCGATTTCTAACCTGACTTATTCTCCATGGAAGAGATGATGTGCATTTAGCCCCTGCAGAGGAAAGATTTGAACAAATCGAAGATGCGCCAAACTGGTGGTACATCAAGATTTGTGAAAGCCTATTATACACAAGGGATAAATTCAATTTGCCCTGATCCGGGGCAAGGCGGGTACTACTCAGCGCACTATAACGCAGACAGCACATGCCACTGGTAGGGATAACTCCGGATAACATCCTCGAGAATACCTGTAATCTCTTTTATCATTCCATCAAAGCCATCCGCACTCTGAATTTTTTTACAAAAGAGTTTCAGCGCTCCATTATCCTTTACACAGTAAGCCACATATACAGGTATTCTTTTTTGTAGTGCATAATCGACTAGATTCAAAGGCATTCGGACCCGTCTTCCAAAAAGCCTTGTGTCAACCCCTCCGCTCCCTACATTCCTATCACAGAGAACCCCAAGCGGTTTTCCATCACGAAGTACCTTTAGAATCTCTTTGGGGTTATCATGCGGAAGAGTATTTATGTGGTGCTGAAGCCTTCTGGTTGTAAAATAGTCTGCCAGAAACTGTGGACGCAGCCTTTCGGCAATTACATTAAAATCAGCTCCCAAGCTCTGGAATAATGCATTGCCGAAGACCTCAAAATTTCCAAGATGAAAAGTAACACCAAGAAAACAGTGCTCCTTTGGAGGGAAATCCGGACCACAAATTATCTTCTTTGCACTGTTCCAGAAATCAGTCACTCCCGGGAGTTCTGCCCAGTACTTTCCGTATTCTGTAAAAACTTTCAGCACTTCGCCTGATGATGGCTTACGGTTGAGAATATGTGAGAGATTCTTCCTGACGGCATTTCTCTTTGAGTAAAGAATCAGGAAGGCAAACAGCGAGAGTGAATCGGTTAGATAATAGCGGAATTGAACAGGCAGCTTTGATGAATAATCGAGCAGCTTTAGAAATAAAATCTTTATGAGCCCCGCAAAGTATTCAGTTTTACTCCTGATGATCATAACATTTCTCAATCAGCCCCGCAGGGACTGTTATTTTAGTATAGATATTTTCTATAGAATCAATTATGCTGGACCATCCATATTTCTGCGATTCCATTCTGTTTATCTCTGAAAACCCGCGACGCAGATCTTCGGATTGAAGCAGTTTCCCGATATGTAAAGCTATATCCTGAGGATCCTCCGGATTGACCAGATAACCATTTATATCGTGCTTCACAATTTTTCGGTAACCCTCATTATTCCCGGCAACAATCGGAAGACCGGCAGCCATTGCCTCTACAAGCACGATTCCAAAACTCTCTCCATAAGAGGCCGGGGAACAGAAAACATGAGCTGTGTTATAGTACTTTGGCAGTTCTTCAAACGGCACTTCACCTGTAAATATGACCTTGTCGGCGGCTTCACGTGGAACCCTGCTTTTGTAATATGGAGTCAGCACACCGTTTCCGACTACCAGAAGACGGAATTTTTGAGATGTGTGCTTTGAGATGTAGGGAATACTCTTCAAAAGTGTAGTTAATCCCTTTCTGGGTTCCAAAC
>JAAYYB010000376.1 GCA_012515615.1 Fibrobacter sp. | reverse complement strand
TGCATAATCCGGTTTTATTCGGCACTGATTCCGGAAATTATCCGGCAGGTGATTCCGGCGGTATTCGGCACCCATTCCGGCCAATTTCCGGCAGGTTTTTAATGTTTTCCGGAATGGGTGCCGGATAGATCCAGAATCCCACCCTCGATCAGGAAAAAGCGACGCATACATTTCTTTAACCACGATTCATATTCCTTTCACAACATTTCAAAGAAAGGGTATGAACATGCCAAGGAGAAACACTATGCGTCGAATTCGAGAAAGTCTCCGACTGTACTTCGAAAATAATATAAGTCAGTCGAAAATTTCTCATGCACTTAACATTTCCCGTAGTACCGTCCAAGACTACATTTCAAGATGTACCATTGCTTCGTTGTCATATGATGATATTTCAAAGTTGTCAGATGATGAACTTGAACAGAAGCTCTACAGCAAACCAGCAATGAGTGTTGATACATCTGGCAAAGATATGGATTGTCATTTGATCCATAAGGAACTTACAAAGTCAGGAGTAACCTTACGTTTACTCTGGGAAGAGTATAAAAAAGATCATCCCGAGGGGTATTCGTATAGCCAATACTGCTGGTATTATCAGCAATGGCGAAAAACACTTAAAGTTTATATGCGTCAGCAGCACATTGCCGGCGAACGGGTTTATGTTGATTATTCAGGTAAGAAACCTTGTATTGTTAACCGTTTTACCGGTGAGATCATAGAGGTTGAATTACTGGTAATGTGTTGGGGATACAGCCAATATACCTATGCAGAAGCGCAACCGAATCAAAAGCTTAAACATTGGATTATGGGGCATAACCGGGCGTTTAAATTTTTCGATTGTGTACCACAAATACTTGTACCTGACAATTATAAGGGGGCGGTGAAAAAGGCGCATCGTTATGATCCCGATATTAACCAAACCTATACAGAATTCTCTCAACATTACGGAGTCGGTATTATTCCAACTCGCCCCCACCATCCTAAAGACAAAGCAAAAGTCGAAAACAGTGTCTTGATTGTTCAGAGATGGATTCTTGCACGATTGAGAAATCAGGTGTTTCATGATATTGATGAGCTCAACAGGGCAATCGCAAGGCTTCTTATCGACTTAAACAATCGTAAGATGCAAAAGTTACAGAAGAGCAGAAAGGAGTTATTTGAAGAAGTTGACAAACCTGTAGCGCGTACATTGCCAGAACAGGCATTTGTACTACGGGAATGGTCCACCCCAACTGTTAACATGGATTATCATATCGAAGTCAATAAGAGATACTATAGTGTCCCCTGGAATTACTATGGAAAAAAAGTACAGGCATGCCTTGATGCTGGTGTGCTTACAGTTTTCCATAGTGAGAAGCGTATTGCAATACATAACGAGTTGAAGAAAGACTATAGCTACTCAACATTTCCGGAACATATGCCGCCACATCACCGGGCACAGTACGATTGGTCACAAGCGGTATTGCTGCGTAACGCACATACTATCGGACCAAAAACAGAAGCATTAATTAAAAAGATAATCACTACGAAGGTACACCCGCAGCAGGGGTATAGACCATGTCAAGGTATCTTACGGCTTGCTTCGACTTACGGCAACCAGCGCTTGGAAGCTGCTGCCGAAATTGCATTAAAATACGACTTTACACGAGTGCAACAAATTTCAGATCTATTGAAAAATAGAAAAGATATCCCATCAGAGGAATGTACTGGTACCGTTGAAAACACCAACAACATCCGGGGACAATCATACTACAGAACTAACGAGGAGTCGATATGATAGAAGAAACAATAAGAAAGCTGCAACAGATGCGATTATACTCGATGTCTGAACAGATACGACAACTGATTGAATCGTCACGGTTCGAACACATGAGCGGTTCAGCCCTACTATCATTTGTTGTTGATGCGGAATTTAACAAAAGAAATCAAAACCGAATTGAACGCCTGCTTCGGCAGGCTTCCCTGAAAATCCCATCTGCCACTATTGCAGATATACAGTTTTCTGCAAAGAGAAATCTGAGCAGGGATTCGCTGGAATACGTGTTGAATGGAGACTTTATTAAACAGCACAAGAACATCCTTGTTTCAGGAGCAACAGGTTGTGGTAAAACATTCCTTGCGTGTGCAATAGGGCACTATGCCTGCTTAAGTGGATATAGTGTAAAGTATTTTCGAGTACCCAAATTTCTTGAAACAATAGCAGCCGAACAAGCTGTCGGAAACTTCCTTAAAGCAATAGATAAATTAGGTAAAGTCCAGTTGCTTATACTTGACGACCTTGGCCCAGATGTGATGACTCGTAACCAGCGGAATCACTTTCTTGAGATCATTGAAGAGCGTTATCTGACAACCTCAACAATGATTGCAAGTCAATTGCCTCAAGAACAATGGTATGCTGTTTTTGGCGAATCGACGTCAGCTGATGCCATTTGCGACCGATTGTTTCATAACGGGTATAAAGTCGAACTGAAAGGAGAATCTATGCGGAAAACTACCACCTGATCCGGCACCTTTAGTATACTTAAACCAATGCGTCGCTTCGCTCCGGATCAGGCTGCCGAATAGCGCCGGAATCGGGTGC
>JAAYYB010000091.1 GCA_012515615.1 Fibrobacter sp. | reverse complement strand
GCCTTCAAGCCTTATCATCTCAACATCTTACGGTTTTTTAGTCTCCCCAACGGCGACTTTTAGGTTAAACTAAACAGCTTCACCGCCGATAAAACAGCAGGCTCTTACAACTTTAAATTCAGCTATTCCCGATTCCGGGAAAAGGGCCTTTATCAGCTCGGAAGGCTTGCAGGAACAGTTCGGAATCATCGAGAGGTGCGCCTCAAAACCGCAGGGTGACATCGACAGATCAATGATCCCCCCCCGGATATCTTTAACTTTTAACTCACCGCCTTTTTCAATTGTCACATCCACCTTTTGCAATGATAGAATATCAGCGATCCTCTTTTCAAGAACCCCGGCTTTAATTTCTGAATAGTGCGTAAATTTGTAAAGTGCTGATGTTATGGAAGAATTAAGTGATGGTGATTTTGGAGACAGACTTTTTATCTCTACCAGCTTTAAATCATCAGGAAGCCAGTTATTTACAGACAGCATATCGTTTGACTGGCTCTCTGTCATTATTGCATCAAATGCTTCTCTCTGCCCTGTTACCCCCGATGGCAGAGGCGGTCCAAATGAGATCCTGGGATGAGGGTTAAAGCCATTTGAATAGGCAAGCGGAATTCCCGCAATCAGAAATGCACGGTGGATCACTGCCACCATATCAAGGTGACCAAGAAATTTTATCAGTTCGCCTTTCCTGTAAATAAACCTGTAGTGATAATTTGCATCTGAATGTCTTTGGGGCAAAGCGGATCCGCTGTGCTGTCCAGAATCTTTTTCATTTTTGTCAGAAACTTTTCTTTTTATACCGTTTTCACATACACCGCAGGAGGTGCATTTGCCGTTTCTGCAGTCCTCTGTGGTCTCCCCGGACAGGGCCCGCTTTTTTTCCTCTTTTAAATATGAATCTGAAACACCGACAGAAACACTGGCCCAGGGAAGTTCCTGATCCTCTGGAATTTCATCAAGGTATGCATTAAGATCCATTTTCAGCTCTACTGCCGCATCAATCCATCGCTGCATATTAAAGCACTCTTCCCAGCCGTCAAATCTGGCACCTTTTCTCCATGCAAGATGCACCAGTTCAGAGGCTCTTCTGTCGCCTCTGGCCATTACGGTCTCAAGAAGTGTTACCTGTGAATTGCGGTATGACACCTTGACATTTCTAAGGTGCCTGAGAGCTCCCTTTATATAGGCTCCTTTCTTTTCCAGAACATCTTTGCTCTCCATCTTCTCACGGCAGAACGGTGTATGCGGCTTTGGAGAGAATGGAGAAATGGCAACGTGCACCATCCTGCGCTTCTGCTTCGCCCTGACTATCCCCGCGATCTTTGTTACCATCTCAATGACAGCCTCAATGTCCTGCTCTCCCTCTGTAGGCAAACCGATCATGAAATAAAGCTTCAAAGTCTGGACATTGCCGGAAAGCAATTTATTTACAGTAGCGAAGATTTGCTCATCTGTAAAATCTTTATTTATTGCCCTCCTCAGACGGGCGCTTCCTGCTTCCGGGGCAATCGTTAGAGATGAGGATGAAGTTACGCGTCCCAGAAGCTCAAACTGCTCTTCAGTTAAAGCATCGATACGTGTTGATGGAAGCGCAAGAGAGACATGGTATTTTTCCTTGAGATCCAGACAGGCTTCAAGAAGACCGCTAAGGCAGGAGTAGTCTGCGGTTGAGAGACTCAACAGACCGACATCCCGAAACCCTGTAGACTCGATTCCACTTCGGATCTGCTTGTATATCTCCCCGGGGTTTCTTTCCCTGACCGGGCGATAGAAGTTGCCTGCCGAGCAGAAGCGGCACCCTCTTGTGCATCCTCTCATTACCTCTACGGCAAGCCTTGAATGAACAGTCTCTATCAGTGGTACAAGAGGCCTTTGCGGATAATTTTCTGTACGAAGCTCTTTGATTTTAGCCGCTCTAACCTTTTTATCACCGGGCAGGGAAACAACAAAGCGGCCTTTCGTTTCTGTTTTATAAAGAGATGGAACATAGACCCCCGGAATACTCGAAAGTGCCTGCAGTCGGGCATTCCTTGAAGAACCAGTCTTCTTTTCCCGCTCAATCACTTTACAGAGCGAGACAATTGTCTCCTCCCCGTCACCTATCACAAATGCATCCACGAACTTTGAAAGAGGCTCTGGATTACCTGTGCAGGGCCCACCGGCAATTATCAGCGGATCATGCTCCAAACGGCCGCTGCTGTAGACATCAAGGCCTGCAAGATCGATCATATTGACTATATTTGTGTACTGGAGTTCATACTGAACAGAAAAGCCTATCCAGTCGGCCTCTCTTACAGGAGTCATGTATTCAAGTGTGTAAAGCGGTATCCCTGTGCTGCGCATCAACTTCTCTGCATCGGCCCAGGGTGTAAAACAACGGGAAAGGGCCCAGCTCTTTTCCCTGTTCACAATATGATAGAGTATCTGCAGTCCAAAATGAGACATTCCTATATCGTAAAGATCCGGAAAACAGATTACCCCGTGAACAGAGAGTTGCCGCAGGTCTTTTCGGATGATGTTAAGTTCTGATCCGGTATACCTCACCGGCTTTGACACATAAGGAAGAAGACGGCTGTTAACTATATCTTTGAGATTTTGCATGGTTATAAAATAACGGATGCGGTTTTGGAAAGGATGGCCAAATAAGTTTTTTACCCTGTTTACCGGCCTTTTTCCAGTCTTTCGGCAAGAAATTGAGGAAGATGATTTTCCCGTATCTTGTCCTGAGTAACCTTGAAGTCGTATGTTACCCGGTTGATTGTGATCTCCGTGGTGCCGGAGTCATAGATTACATAGCAGGAGCGGGAATCAAAATCTCTGGGTTGCCCCACACTGCCCACGTTGATCAGATAATTGCACTCTTTGTCAATCTTTATCAGGTGATCAGAGTGAAGAACAATGCGGTCATCCTGCTGTATCATTATAGATGGCCAGTGGGTATGACCAATAAAGTTAAGTTTGTAAACCAGACTGTTGAACGCCTCGAATATTGCCTCTTCACTGTCCGGGAAAACATAAACCCAGTCCTGCGGGTTTGATGGTGAAGAGTGGGTAAAGAACATACCGTCCTTTTCTATAGTCAGTGGAAGCGATTTGAGGAAGTCCTTGCTTTTCTGGGACAGATTCTGCTTGGTCCACTCCATCGCTGCAAAAGCATAGTATGTAAAATTCTGTGTGTCTATACGTCCAATTGCGGCATAATCGTGATTTCCTGCTACACAAAAATCGGCATTCTCCTTAACCAGCTCTATGCACTTTTCCGGATCAGGATAATACCCCACTACATCACCAAGGCAGATTATAGAGTCGACTTTACGGCCACTTATATCATTCAATACAGCACTAAGTGCTTCTGCATTGCCATGGATATCAGAAATTATCGCATATCTCATCTGTTATTCCTAAACAAACTGTAGTTATACCTGAATTGTATTAATACTCAGATTAATATATTATATTATTCAATGTTTTTATTTTCAAATATATTCTTCCCGGTTTTTCCACGTTCTTATCTGGAGCATTTCCTGATAGTTGGAACTTATGTCGGAAACTAATTTACCACAGATCGGCCAGCCCGGTAATTTCGCGGAAAAAGTCGATGCATTCCGTAAGCACATTGTCCCTTCATCAAATGTGCTAATACTGACACATGATTACCCTGACCCGGACTGCCTCGCTTCGGCATTTGGAGTATCGCAGCTTCTCTCTTTCTGGGGAGTGAAATCGTCTGTAATCTCTTTTGGAGGCTTTGTCGGACGAGCTGAAAACAGAGCAATGATCCGTTTCCTGAATATTAGAACAATTCCTTTTGTGCTGACAGAAATAAACGACTTTGAAAAAATTATCCTCGTCGATTCTTTTCCCGGCAAAGGAAACGTCTCGCTGCCAAAAAGCACACCGATTCACGCGGTCATAGACCACCATCCCAACTACCCCCCTTCCGATGCCGCCTATTTCAATGACATTCGCAAAGAATACGGCGCTACATCCACTATCATAACAAGGTATCTTCTGGAAGCGGGATGTCCGATCGGCCCAAAGCTGGCAACAGCCCTTTTTTATGGAATAAAAACCGACACAGGAGACATGCGCCGCGAAGGATCACCTGATGACCTTGAATGTTACAAATACCTCTTCGATATCATGGAACATCAGCTTCTTTCCAGAATTGAGAACCCGGACCGTGATGTAGAATATTTCAAGATCCTCAACAGAGCCTCTGAATATGCTGTTACCTACGACACAATCGGATACACCCACCTGGGAAATGTCACAACTCCCGATTACGTAGCGGAAATGGCAGATCTGTTTCACTGTCTTGAAAAACTTGAGTGGATGGTGTGTTCAGGGATCTTTAAAAATCAGATCTTTTATTCAATCAGATCCAGAAACAGTGACAATGCAGGCTCAAGCGCCGAAAAAATCGCTTTCAGATTGGGCGGAAGCGGCGGTGGTCATTCCAGAGTAGCGGCTGGCAGGGTCCCGTTTGATACAGATTCGGCAAATAAGGCACTGGAGAAATTCGAACTTACTGTAAAAGAGGTCCTCGGAATCCCGGCAGATGTAACCGAGGAAAAACTGATTTGATTGGCAATATAGGAGAATAAAATGTGGGATTACACTGACAAAGTTCGCGATCATTATCTTCATCCCAGAAATGTAGGGGAAATTGAGAACCCCGATGGCTTTGGGGAAATTGGAAATATTACCTGCGGTGACGCGCTCAGATTAACTTTCAAACTTGATGAGCAAAAAAGAATCTCTGACATCCGTTTTAAAACCTTCGGCTGCGGAAGCGCTATCGCATCGGCATCAGTACTAACAGAGCTCTGCAAGGGAAAAACACTTGAAGAGGTCAGGAAAATTACAAATAAAGACATCGCAAATGCACTCGGAGGCCTCCCGAGAGAAAAAATGCACTGCAGTGTAATGGGAGAAGAGGCATTGGAAGCGGCTATTACCTTCTATGAAACCGGCGGCAAGATCTCTACCCCTCCTGAAAAAGAAGGTACTATCATTTGCCACTGCTTTGGAATAACCGATAAAGAAATCGAAAAAGCAGTAATTGATAACGGGCTTACGACAATCGATGATGTCACTAACTTCACCAAGGCCGGCGGAGCCTGCGGCGGATGTCATGATGAAATCCAGAAAATTATTGACCGGGTTACCGGTTCTAAAAGCCAGCAGCCTGTAAAACAGGTTCGTCTCACCACTCTTCAGAAAATCGACAAAGTCAGAGAAGTACTCAAATCCGATATAAACCCGATCTTAAGTCAGGACGGCGGAGAGTGCCAGCTTGTCGATATTGATGGTAATGACGTCTATGTTACACTGAAAGGGCATTGCTCCGGCTGTGCGTTTTCCAGTATGACTCTGGTCAATGTCGTAGAAAAGAAACTCCGGGAAAAGATTTCTGCAGAACTTGTAGTCAAACTTTCCTGAGCCCCGGAAGAGTTACTAAGTGATAAGCGTAATCACATGCTCCCGCAAAGACCCATCCTGGGATCTGCATCAGCGTAACATTGACAGAACCACAGGATCTCTGCACGAATATATCCGTATCGATAACCGTGACGGACGGTTTGGATTATGCGCCGCCTACAATGAAGGAGTAAAGCTCTCAGGAGGAGAAATCCTCGTATTTGTTCATGAAGATGTTTTTTTCATGGAAGGGAACTGGGGAGAGGTACTGGAGAAGAAATTCGCTGATCCTTCAGTGGGCCTGGTTGGAGTCGCAGGAACACAATACCTCTTCAGCGACACTCCCGGATGGGTTGCTGCAGGAAGACCATATATTAAAGGGCATGTGGTTCATGAGCTGCAGAACGGTGATGTTTATAACCTGACAGTATTTGACTGGGGTAAAAACGACTCTGATGTGGTAGCTGTTGACGGGCTTTTTTTTGCGGTCAGGAAAAGTCTCTTTGACAAAATCCGCTTTGATGATAAGACTTTTGACAGTTTCCACTTCTATGATCTTGATATCTGCATGCAGATCAGGCGCACACACCGGTTGATTGTCACCTGGGATATCCTTGTAAAGCATCAGTCAGGTGGATCGTTTGACAAGAACTGGGAAAAATACGCGGCGGAGTTCCTGAAAAAATACAGAAATGAACTGCCGGCCTCCTGCACAGATAAAATTCCCGATCTGTCAAAAAGGATCTCCTTCGAAAATTTTAATCTCAAAGGGCAAGCTCCGCAGTTAACAATCGCCTGACATTCGTTATGTGATATTCGTTGGCGCATTAAAACACAGTTTCCATCTTTAAAGATTATAAATTATGATAAGAGTTTTTTTGGAAGGATACGGGCCCGATACAAGTAATAAACAGGAATAAAGAGTTTCTGAAAGAGGAGGCCCCCTCTTCTAAAAATTTTATTCATTAATCTACCAGCACAAATCCAACTTTTTTGTTCAAAAACAAAATGTCTGTTTCAAAATCAAACATCTTTCTTCGACAATCAGATTCATCCACCCCGCTCTATTACCTTATTTAAGCAGATACCCGTTTTGGCATAGCTATTGCTTTAATGAGCACACAAAAATCGGAACTTTTTTTCATAATCCCATTTAATCTCAACGGAGGTCTCTTATGAACGTCAAACCACTCGAGGATCGCGTTTTGTTGAAGCCTATGGAGGCAGAACAGAAAACTGCCGGCGGTATCATCATTCCGGATAACGCCAAAGAAAAACCCCAGAAAGGTGAAATTGTCGCGGTTGGCCCGGGCAAGATGACCGATAAGGGTCAGAGGGCTGAAATGTCCCTTAAAAAAGGTGACAAAGTGCTCTATGGTAAATATTCAGGAACTGAGATAACTATCGAAGGTGAAGACTACCTCATTCTCCGTGAAAGCGATGTCCTTGCTGTTATCTGATTATCCAAATGTAAATAATTGTCTGAAAGGAGATAGATGTTATGGCAGCAAAAATGCTTGCTTTTGATATTTCTGCCCGTGAAAAGCTTATTAACGGTATTGATATGCTGGCCAATGCAGTCAAAGTGACTCTTGGGCCGCGTGGACGCAATGTTGTGCTTGAGAAGAGCTGGGGCTCCCCCACCGTCACAAAAGACGGTGTTACAGTTGCAAAAGAAGTAGAGCTTGATGACAAGTTCGAGAATATGGGTGCCAAACTGGTTAAAGAGGTCGCATCAAAGACTTCCGATGTCGCCGGTGACGGAACAACTACTGCAACGGTTCTGGCTCAGGTAATTGCTCATCTGGGGATTAAAAATGTGACAGCTGGCTCAGACCCGATGGCAATTAAGCGCGGTATGGACAAAGCGGTTAAAATTGTAATAGAGCAGCTTAAAAAAGATTCCCGTCCTGTAAGCGGCAAAAAAGAGATCGCTCAGGTAGGTACAATCTCCGCCAACAACGACCCCACAATTGGAAATCTCCTTGCTGATGCCATGGAGAAGGTCGGTAAAGACGGTGTGATAACGGTCGAAGAAGCCAAGAGCATGGAAACCACCCTGGATGTAGTAGAAGGAATGCAGTTTGACCGAGGCTATCTCTCTCCTTACTTTGTAACAAATTCCGACAGCATGGAATGCGTTCTTGAAGAGCCGCTCATTCTTATCCACGACAAAAAGATCAGCGCAATGAAAGATCTGCTTCCACTGCTTGAGAAGATTGTTCAGATGGGTAAGAGCTTCCTGATTATCGCAGAAGATCTTGAAGGAGAGGCTCTTGCGACTCTGGTTGTAAACAGGCTCCGCGGAACTCTCAAAGTTGCAGCCGTAAAGGCCCCCGGTTTTGGTGACCGCAGAAAAGCAATGCTGGAAGATATCGCGGTACTCACTGGTGGTATTGTTATCTCCGAAGAAGCCGGTTTCAAGCTTGAAAACACAACTCTTGATTCACTGGGAAAAGCCAAACGTGTCGTAATTGACAAAGAAAACACCACGATCATCGAAGGTGCAGGCAAAGCCGATGATATCAAGGGAAGAATAAATCAGATCCGCAGACAGATCGAAGAGACTACATCCGACTACGACCGCGAAAAGCTCCAGGAACGTCTGGCAAAGCTTGCCGGTGGTGTCGCAGTCCTCAAGATCGGTGCTGCTACTGAAACCGAAATGAAAGAGAAGAAAGCCAGAGTCGAGGATGCTTTGCATGCAACAAGAGCAGCCGTCGAAGAAGGTGTTGTGGCCGGTGGTGGTGTCGCTCTGATCAGGGCTGCTGCAGCTCTTGACAAAGAGAGCTTTGAGCAGGATGAGAAAATCGGACTTGAGATAATCAGTCGTGCATGTGAAGAGCCTCTGCGTCTGATCGCATCCAACGCCGGTAAAGAGTCATCTGTGATTGCAAATGAGGTAAAGAACAATAAGGGTGCCTATGGCTACAACGCCTACAGCGACCAGTTCGAAGACCTTATCAAAGCAGGCGTTATCGATCCTACCAAGGTAACACGTACTGCTCTGGAAAATGCATCCAGCATTGCCAGCCTCATTCTTACAACCGAATGTATCATCTCCGAGAAACCCGAGAAGAAAGAAAAGGGTCCTGCAGGAGCCGGTATGCCCGGTGGCGGAATGGAAGATTATTAATCCGAAAGAGTTAATGTTCACTTTTAAGAGGCACCTCATCCTGAGGTGCCTCTCTTTTTTTTAACCCTTTCCGCAGAGTTCCGGCAAGTGGCCGCCTGAACCCCTTTTCCCCCTGTAATCTCTTATCTTTACTGTTTTAAAAAAAATTCTTTCTTTCCTTTACGGCATCACATATCTTATTTGCATCTATAAACGGATTCCGAAAAGGGATCTGATGTTTCATTTTTAGAAGAGGTTTTGCAGTATGCCCACAGGTGTAGTGAAGTGGTTCAACGAGGCCAAAGGTTATGGATTTATTTCACCGGATGATGGTTCTCGTGATGTATTTGTTCATTTTTCCGCAATCCAGTCAAATGGGTTCAGAAAACTGGAAGAAGGACAGAAGGTGCAGTTTGAAGTTGTCGATGGTGCAAAAGGTCCCAATGCTCAGAATGTAGTTCCTCAATAACTGTCTGACATAACAATGCACAATAAAGGCCCGCAGTAATGCGGGCCTTTTTTTATCCCCGGTCAGTCCTTGACCAGGCAGCAGATTTGATCCCGCCCAGGTATCGGAAAAAACCCAGGATCAAAGCAAAATTCATCACCATAAAATAGTAAACATGACGGGTTATTCTGAGAGGAAGCACTTTAAAGAACAGACCGGCTACAACAAATATCGATCCCGTTGCAAATATCATCTTATAGATAACATCATTACCATACCAGAAAAGAAATCCACAACTGATTACCATTGTCAGGATAAACAGAGGCGAAAACCACCTGGAAACTTTATGTGAAAGGAAGCAGAAAAATGGCCAACCGTAGCGGGGGT
>JAAYYB010000090.1 GCA_012515615.1 Fibrobacter sp. | reverse complement strand
GCCTTCAAGCCTTATCATCTCAACATCTTACGGTTTTTTGTTCCCCCCAACTGCGACTTTTAGGTTAAATATTCAGGCTTTTAGTATTTGTGGCACCAGGTAAGTTATTTTCAGATTATAAATCTGAATAGAGACCGTTTTAACATTGAATTCATTTTTGATGCAGGAGTACAGATGGATCAGCTTGAGGAGGCAGTAAAGGATTTCAGTGACGAATACCTTCTGGATCAGTTTACAAAGCACAGTGAGGAGTATACACCGGATGCTTTGAAACTGCTGGGTGAGGAGATAGAGCGGCGCAAAATAAGCTCTGCTTCAGAGCCCGAAGCCGGTTCCGGCCGGAAGGTAAGGACAGGGACTTTAGAGCTGGACAGTGAAGATTTTATGAAGCTGGACCATTATTTTACCCATACAGATGTTCTTCTGGCAGTGGCGATGTTGCGTGATAATAATCTCCTGTTTTTTATCGGCAATGAGGCATCCGGGGACACAATTCCCCTCCAGAGCGAGGCTTCAAAGCGTTTCACACTCCATGTCCATAAGAGTAACCTGGAAGAGGCGCACAGGCTTCTTGATGAGCACTTTGACAAAGCAGACGGATTATACCAGCTCAGGTGCTCTGGTGCAAGGGACAGGCTGAAGGTGTTCAGCTTTTCAGATATCCGGATAACAGATGTGGAGGCGAAAGAGAAGATCGAGGTGGTTCTTTCGGAAGATGAAAAGAGTGTGATTATAAAATATGGAAACAGACTGTTATCTGAGGCTGACCAGATAGAAGAGCAGCAGGAAAGGGTACTTTTTTATTACGACTGTATAGAGCAGGTGATTGAAAGTCTTGAGAGCGGCAAGGTGCTTATGATGTACAGATCAGACCTGCTGACTATTCTTGAGATACTGCAGGTTTACTGTGGAGAACCTGATTTTCCATCGGATATGGATGAGACAATCTCCTCGCTTCTGGGATTTTTTACAGAGGTATAATCGATTTTCGCAGGGAAAACTTGACGTTAATACGGAGCAGGATTCATATTTATACACCGTTTAGCGGAAATAGTACCTTTTTTGAAAGGAATTGTTCGGATGGCGAGTGTTAAAAAGAAAAGAAAAGCCAAGATAAACAGGCATAAGCGGAAAAAAGCCCGTCGCCTGAACAGGCACAAGAAGAGAAACAGGTAAAATCCCGTTTTTCCGGGTTTCAATGATCTGATAAGGTTATTTGCTTTAAGGATATCCGGGGGTGGTATTACCACCCCTTTTTTATTCTGCCCCTGAGAGCCTCATTTTATTTTTCCCGGAAAGGTTGTAACAGGACTCTATTCTGGAGAGAGCCATGGTCACATTAGCAGGTATAGTGAACGGCATAACATTTCAGAATGAGGACACCGGTTTCACCGTTGTACAGCTTCAGACCGATTTATCTTCGATGCCCTGCACGTGTGTAGGGATCATGCCTACTGTTGCGCCTGGAGAATCGATACAGGTGCAGGGTGAATGGGAATCCCACAAAAAATTTGGAAAGCAGCTCAGTGTAAAAAGCTACCAGCTGGTTCGTCCTGCGACTATTGAGGCGATCATGGCGCTCTTGGGATCGGGGCTTTTTACAAACATAGGTCCTGTACGCTCAAAAGCCATAATCGACATGTTTGGCCTCGAGTCGCTGGAGATCCTCGACAATGAGCCCCGGAGGCTCATGGAAGTGCCGGGGATAGGGGAGAAGACGTTCTTAAAAATCAAAGAGTCATGGGAACGCCAGAAGCACCTCCGCAGTCTTATGCTCCTTCTCAGGGAGTATGATGTATCTGTAAATATGGTGATGAAAATTTACAAAACGTATGGAGAGCATGCCGGCAAAAAGATTAGCGAAAATCCATACTGTCTGGTAGAGGATATCTGGGGCGTGGGGTTCATAAAGGCGGACCGGATTGCCCAGAAGATGGGTTTTGCCCACGATTCCTATAAAAGAATCAGGGCTGGGCTGGTGTTTGTGATGCAAGAGGCATCATCAGAGGGTCACACCTTCCTTCCCGCGGCTGAACTTATCCAGAAAGCATCACAGATTCTTGAAGTAGTCTCTGAGCAGGTTACCTTCTCTCTTGATCATGCGGTCGAAATAAAACTCCTTATTCGTGAAGACGACTGCATTTATCTTCCGGTGTATTATTACGCTGAAACGTATATAGCGCAGGCAGTTAAAAACCGGCTTTTTTCCGGAAACAGGTCCCGCTTTACTGAAGATTATGTCGGGAGGTGGATAGCACAATTCAGCAGCAGAAACGCCTGGACGGGCGATGCGCTTCAGATTGAAGGTATCAGAAAAGCAATTGTCAATCCATTATTTGTTCTTACCGGAGGTCCCGGCACAGGCAAGACCACGGTTCTTCAGGTGATTGTTTCATTTTTCCTCGAGCACCACTGTTCGGTAATACTTGCGGCCCCTACAGGCAGGGCGGCACAGAAAATGGGAAGCGTGGCGGGGATAAAGGCCCAGACTATTCACAGGCTTCTTGAGTTCAGGCCCGGAGCAGGCGGCTACGGTTTCGGGCGTAATGAAGAGAATCCGCTCGAGGCAGATGTTGTAATTCTGGATGAGGTGTCGATGATTGATGTTTTGCTGATGCGTCAATTTCTTTCAGCACTCAGACCACAGACCGCTCTTCTTCTTGTGGGTGATAATAACCAGCTTCCTTCTGTTGGCGCCGGGAATTTGCTGGGAGATCTGCTAAAGAGCAGTTCTGTTCTCAATGTAGGCCTTAAAACCATTTTCAGGCAGGCGGCAGAGAGCCGGATAATTACATCAGCGCACGAAATAATCACCGGCAAGATTCCATCATTTGCAAACACCAGACAGGATAATTGCTTTTTCATAACACAGAATGATCCTGAGAGCTGCCTTGAGACCATTGTGGATCTGGTTGCAAGGCGTCTTCCCGGGAAGTATGGATTCAATCCGCTCTCAGATATTCAGGTTCTCTCTCCGATGCACAAGGGAATACTTGGCACAGAGAGTCTCAACGCGGCTCTTCAGAAACAGCTTAACAAAAGCAGTAAGAAAATAATGCGGGGCCAGTATAATTTCTGTGTCGGTGACAAGGTGATGCAGGTTAGAAACAATTATGAAATGGGCGTTTTTAACGGAGACATAGGGCGGATTGTAAATATAACCGAAGATTCTGAACTGCAGGTTGATATTGAGGGAAATATCCTGAACTACGAAAGTAAAGAACTCGATGAGCTGATACTGGCTTACTGCATAAGCATTCATAAGAGTCAGGGCTGTGAGTTCAAGGCGGTGGTAATTCCTCTGTCAACGCAGCACTTTGTCATGCTTCAGAGAAACCTCCTTTACACCGCGCTCACCAGGGCAAAGCAGCTCTGCGTGTTTGTCGGAACCCCGAAAGCTTTGTCGATAGCTGTGAATAATAACGGAGCACTGATGAGAAATTCCAGTATTAAGAAGAGGCTGGAATATTGAGGAAATCCAAGATCTTTTGGAAGAGGGTGTCCCCGATAACAGCAATAATTAAAAGAAAAGACTTTTGGAAGAGGGGGTCCCCTCTTGCGCTCCAGCCCGGTTAGGAAACCGGTCTTCCGCTATCACCCCATGTTGTCCACCAGTTGTGAAGGCAGGTATCACTATCACATTTGCAAACGTCCTTGCGGCCGCACAGACGAACTGGTGGTAGATTAAAACTTATTGTAGCCTTTCCGGATCCCATACCGGGACCATGGATAGTTACTGTTTTTTTACAAAAGTAACCTTTTCAGCACAACCATTACGGACGTCATGCCGTTGAAAAACGGCATCCATCTGAATATTGCCGGGAACAGAAAAGATGGTTTCCTGCTTTCGCAGGAATGACGGAACGTGGCGTTGTGCATAGTAGTAATTGTGGTGGACTATCATGATGCATGTTTCTCTTTGTATATATTAGACCCCCTCCTTGACAGTCGGGGCTCCGATTGTTGCTTCGATTTACATTTCTATGTACTATTACGTATCGTATATGGTTCCCATTCCGGGGCCTGACCGTAAGGGAGGGCTTCTTCAGATCCAGGGTATATCATTTTGAAAACGCTTTCATCACATGCCGGACCTAACCAGGGCGTTGCCCTTCGCTGAAATAGGTCAGCCTTTCAGGCTGGTAAGGAATCTTATCCATTTATAGCATCTTTCAAGGGCTTCTCGAGATAAATTGGGGGTACTTGGCAAAAGACACGGTCGAGGGCGACCGTGGCACACAGATCCCGTTTACAATAAATATTGCCTTAAACGAACTTATTTACCGAACCCAACATGCTTGAATTCTTACAGGCTACAATAAATTTTAATCTACCACCAGTTCGCCAGTGCAACTGCAAGGGCGTTTGCAAATGTGATGAATATACCTGCCTCAATAACTGGTGGACAACAAGGGGTGATAGCGCAAGACCGGCGTCCTCGACGGGCTGGAGCGAAAGAGGGGGCACCCTCTTCCAGAAAATCTTTATTCTTCTTCATTACTTGTATTGGGGCACCCTCTTCCAAAAAAATTAAAAATCTATACATTCCATGTTTTGGCCCGATTTTCGCCATTAAATTTCTAAGACTAAAGAGGGAATTTATATGCAACCAGAACCGGAAATTCTTCAGAAAATCTCTTCAGCGGGCACACTGGATAATAAAACCATACTGCGTTTCTCCCATGCCTTAAGCGGCGGAGCGGGTGTAGAGGCTCATATTGACAACCTTAACCGGATTCTTCTTTCCAGAAATGCAGTGAAAATCCTTTACCTTTACCTTCCCGAGGAAACCACTGCTGTTGTGACTGAGATATCATTGGGAAAAGGTACACTGGTTAAAATACCACTTCTGGTAGACAGATCTTTTACAGAGATCAAAAATCCCTTAAAAGAAAAACTTTACCGCCACAGGTCCAGTCTTCTTGTAAGTGTGTTAAGACGCTCAGCCTCAATTATTAAATATGTTATTCAGTATGTAAAGTATAAAACAGGGAAACCTCTTTTCATGCAGGGGTTTCGTGAGGCATTTGAGTTTGACATCTTTATCAGGCGCATTCTGAAAGATTATTCTGTCGATCTGGTAATAAATCACTTTCCCGGAGGAAGAGACAGCTCACAGTTGATGCATGCAGCAACCGAAAACCGCATTCCTATACTTGTGATAAACCATTTTGACAACATCTGGTATAACTATATCCCTATCCGTCAGCAGCTTACAAAAACCCGGTATGCCGCAGGAGTAACTGCCACAAATGTCCCCCGGTATCTGCGACGCAGATTTATTTACATATCTAACGGAATTGACACCGACTTTTTTGACCCATGCAAAGTTTTACCCAGAGCAATTTCCAAGTATCCTGTGCTTTTGCTTCCAGCCCGCATCACACCTGATAAGGGCCATATGGATCTTCTTTACGTTGCCCTGAGACTGAAATTAAAGAATCTTCCCTGTTTTCTTGTTTTTGCCGGTCGGCTTGATTCAACTGATTTTGAAAAAGAGCTTTATTCCTTTATCAGATCTAATAACCTGAGGGAAAATGTTCTCTTTACAGGAGTACTTGATCCTGAAGGCCTTCGCCAGCATTATAAATCAAGCACCCTGGTTGTGCTTCCGACATATCATGAGGGTTTTGGAAGGGTTGTGGTAGAGGCACAATCGATGGGAGTTCCTCCTGTTGCATACGATACAGGAGGTCTCAAACAGTCGATAATCACTGAGAAGACCGGCATTCTGGTCAAGAGGGGTGATAAGAGAAGATTGAGTGACAGGATCGAAGAATTACTTTTAGATAAACAGAAGAGAATCCGGATGGGGCAGGCAGGCCGTGATTATGTTGTAAATAATTTCAGCCTGACAACTCTGGCCTGCCGGCATGAAAAAGCTTACGATATGATTATTCGTGGAGAACCGGCGGTAAAGGTTAGCAGATTAATTTCTCAATGATTCTTCAAGGCTGCAATAATTTTAATCTACTCTGGTATCACTTGTGACCTGTGACTTGTGACTTTTTACTTTTTTTCCTTACCTTTCATACCCTGATTAAAAAGGCTCACCTGGTTTCTTCCATGCTCCTTTGAATAGTAAAGCGCCTTGTCTGCGTTATCTATGAGTTCCTGTTGTGATTTGGCCAGTGAGGGATGTGTTGCACAACCGATACTTACAGTCACTTTCAATTCTTTATCAAGAGATCTTATCACATGACTTTCGATTGTGCTCCGGATGCGTTCTGCGGTGATAAGCGCGCCCTCCTCAGCAGTCTCGGGGATAATAACCGTAAACTCTTCGCCGCCATATCTTGCCGGGACATCATTTATTCGAATAGATTTGCGTATACAGGCGGAAATTTCTTTGAGAACAAGATCGCCCACCGGATGTCCATAAGTATCATTAAACGATTTAAAGTGATCGATATCCAGTAGAAGCAGCGACAAAGGACGTTTGTATCTTCTTGAGCGTTCAACCTCTGATGCCAGAATTTCCTGGAAATGACGGTGATTATTGAGCTCTGTAAGACCATCGGTTGTTGCCAGTCTTTCCATCTGCTGATAAAGGAGTGCACGTGTAAGAGCAACCGAAGCGTTTTCGACGATAGTAGCCATTACCTGTTCTATCTCGCCATGGTACAGGTCAGGCAAATTGCTTTCAACGCTGAAGAGTCCTCTGCACCTGGATTCATCATCGGTGATCGGGAATATTATCAAAGACCTCAGTTGAGGATTACGGATCTCCTCCGGCATAAAACGGTAATATTTGGATTCATACTGCACGAAATCATTAATATTGACAATTTTTCGCTTTTGAAGGGCATAGGAATAAATTCCTGAGTTAAGTTTGAACTCCATTCCTTCTGTAATATCGTTTCCCTCCCCCTGAATCTTCGTTACTACCGCGCATCCCTTCTCTTCATTGTAGAATATGGCCATTTGACGAGTGCATGGAGCAACCATCGGGATCATCTGGAACAGCACATCGAAAACATCCTTCTCTTTTAATGCAGTAGTAAAATGATGGCTGGTCTGGTAAAATATTTTAAAAGTCTGGGCTACCCGTTCCTGATAGATTCTCATACGGGCATTGGAAATGAGGGCCGCGGCAAGAGTCGAGAAGCGTTTAAGGATCTCCTTATCCTGGTCCTTAAAGGCAAACTTGTCCCGACTGTCAATCAGAAGTACACCCATAAGTTCGTTCTGTTCAGAAATCACCGGCACGGCCAGTATGGAGTTCACTTCCTCCCTGTCTGTATAATACAACGTTTCTGAGTTGTAATTTGAGAAATTCCCGCTCATAAAAGAGCGTTGTTCCGAACCGATTCTCCCCACTACACCTTTTCCCAGTGGAATGGAAACACCTTTGGCAATATACGCGCTTTTTGACTGATAAGAATTCAGGACAAATGTCTTCTCTTTGGAATTGTAAACAAATGCAAGCGCAGAGTAAGCCTTGAAATTCCGGCTCATGAAATAGACCACACTGTTGAGCAGATCCTGCACATCGTTTTCTGCATTCTGCGCAGATTCAGAAACTCTCTCTATAGTAAACTTTTGTGTTTTACTGGGATCCAGATCGGGTACAGAAGAGGAAATTACGGCCAACTGGGGTTCTTTTTCCGAAGAATCAAGGAGAGACGCCGATTCTTTTTTATTATCTGTAATCGGGTATGCAGCCGCGACCAGAGATGTAAACACGCCCGTAATCAGAAGATATGCCGCTGAACTCAGGAAGGGAAAAACGGCAGCACCCGAAATTACCGCTTCGAGCCCATTACTATCATTGAGGCCTGAATGAACAATCTCTCCTGCCACCAGACAGAAAAAAGACAGCACCCAGGTAAACCTTTTTCCAAGTAGACCGGAAGCGGCAATTACAAAGAAATAAAGAAATGGAACAGCTGCAGCAGTGGACCCTTGAATAGAAGAGAAATGCCTGGCAGCAAGTGCCATGACCGATAAACCGAAAGCAGCAGTAAGCGGAAGAGTCCAGCCTGGATTTCTCAGTCTGGATAAGGCAAAAAATATTGCCACTACACAAATAATTCCCCCGATAATCTCAAAGGACAATGGGAATGAAGCCACCAGCCCATCACCGACCCCTGAAACAGTAACGGCCAGAAGAGAGCCAAAGAGAATCCATTCAAGGAAAACAGCAAACTTATTTAACATCATTCAGCTCCTTTTGGCCCGGTGATTTTCTATCACCTCTTTAATTTTTAGATCACCTCTAAGCATAGAATTCCATATCAGGCCATTGAGTTAGAGTGGATAGCCCGGTATTTTTGTATATTCTAACCAAGTAGTTAATAACAATTGTATAATACCATGGAAAAAAAATCAAAGGGTTCAAAATCCCTCAGGGGAATGCTGCTTAAGATGATGGGCCCGTCAGGCTCCCAGACTTTCCTTTCTTTTTTTTTAAGACCTGCAAAAAACCAGTCTTTCACCTTTCCAGTTAATAACAAGTCCATCAAAGAAGTTATTATCATACTTCCTTGTGAAGAGCTTGAAGTTATCTACCAGCTGCATAATGTTATCGCCCTTTCGATACTTTTTAAAAACTCTTCAATTAATGTATTCTGTGAGCAATCCGTTTCCACATTTATTAAAATGATCCCTGGTTTGAATGTAATAGAGTTTGACAATAAGGAACGGCTGTCGATATCGTCTTCTTTTCGTTCAAAGATAAAAGAAGTCAGAGGACAGGCAGATCTCTGCATCCTGCTGAACAGATCACCAGATCCGGCATTTCTCTACCTTGCTGAAGCATCAGGTGCCCCGGTGCGTGCAGGGTACCAGGGGGCAGGAAGGCACCCGTTTATCAACATCCATGCAATCCCCGACAAAACAAACACTTACATTCGTGACCGAAACTACATGATGGCGAAAATATTCGGGGCGAAACCTGTTGAGATCCGCTGGAGTATTGCAAAGAAGACACTTGATGAGCTTCAACAGCTGTTTACTGAATTGAAGTTTACCGCAGATGATAATCTGATAGGGATCGATGCGCTCTTTTTGATACGCAAATTTGGTTTAGAATGGACCAGTTCACTGCTTGAAGGGATAAAAGAGCTAAAAAAGGGGACCACTTACCTTTATGTACAGAGCGACCCGGCTAAATCAGAGCTCGAGTGGATGTCTCAGCAGACGCTCCCTGTTATTAATAGTTTGCCGTCATCGCGGACCGCTGCGCTTGTAAGCAGATCGAAGGTCATAATTACCGGAAATACAATACTTTATGCCCTTGCCGGAACAGTCAATAGCTCGGCGGTCGGTTTTTTCAGCACGGAAGAAATAGAGACCTATTGTCCTCAATCATCAACACTAAAAGGAATCACATTCCAGGATTGCAACTCAGCAGAAGAGGCTCTCAGGCTTGTTTCCTCTTTTCTCTGAATTCCTGGAAAAGTCTGCAGACTACCGATCTGAATTCCTTCAACCCGGATTTATTCTCTTTTGGTCCAGTCAATTTCCGGATTTACCAGAAAAACCTGGATCTCCTGCCAAACCCGGCGGTTAAGCATGACATCATCATGACCGCACCCCTTAACAAGAACCCACTTTTTAAGTTGTGGGCTGCTGGCTGCGAGAGTTTTCCCGTGGTTAAGAGGGACAATCCGGTCAAACTCACCACTCATTACCAGTGTGGGAACCTCAATTGAATGAATTATGGAAAGTGTATTGAAATGGTCACTTAAGAGCTTGTCGACCATCCATTTAGGATACCTGTTTGCGATAACCGAATCAAGCACGGTCCATCCACTGATAAGTATTACCCCGTCTAACAGTGCCTGGTGTTTCAGTGCAGTTTGAGCTGCAACAGCGGCCCCAATCGACCATCCGCACAAAAACTTCGGGTTTGGCTGAAAATTTCTGCTGATCCAATTGAATGCACTATCTGCAGCTTCGACAAGAGATTTTTCCGAAGGTATGCCGGTACTGTTTCCGTATCCGGGATAATCGATGGCAAGGAAATGTATTCTCAAGGCGGCCAGTTCTCCAAACAGTTTCGCACTGAGCATAGTCTGAAGATTTTCCCCATTTCCATGGAGATAGAGCAACACCGGTGTCGAATCATCACCTGGAGTTGTCTCACTGAACCATCCTGAGATTTTCTGTCCCGAGCTATATTTCAGAGTGACTTCTTCAAGCGGCGGGGGCGGAGGCGAAATTACCTTTATCCTTGGGGCCGGATATGTCGACCTCCGTTCCAAGGCGCATCCTGAAATAAAAATTTGAGTCAATAAAAGTATTATGAATGCGAAAATGAGGTTTCTGACTTGCATATTTTTAAATATAGGGGAGAATGATGTGTGATGTCAATGTTCAGGGAAATGAGATTTTATTTTTCAGCTTTGGCCTCCCCCTGACTTACCTGAGTATTACCTGACTTATGCACCCGGATCAGGGTGAATTGCACTTATCCCTTGTGCATAAAGGCTTTCACAAATCGCAGATGTTCCACCGGTGTGGTGCACCTGCGATTTGTTCAACCCTTTCTGATACAAGATCTAAACGCACTTCGACCCTCCCCGGGTGCATAAGTCAGGTATTATTTTTACACTAACTGTTAACGGGAATGAACATGGAGATTACTTTTCTTGGTACCGGAACCTCACATGGGGTTCCTACAATTGACTGCATGATTAATGGATACAGCACCTGTCCACAGGGGGTATGTAAACTCTCCGTTACTGATCCCAGACACCAGAGAACCCGTTCCTCAATTATGGTTGAATGGAATCAATACACTGTTCTCATAGATGTCTCTGCTGATTTCAGGCAGCAGGCATTACGAGAAAACATTACAAAAATCGATTCGGTTCTTATCACCCATGGCCATGCGGACCATGTGACAGGACTCCCTGATATCCGTTCTTATACAAAAGATAAACCTCTTACATTATACGGCTCAGAAGAAACTATCGCGATGATCAGGAAGTCATATTCCTATGTATTTGATTCAAATACATATATCGGAGGCGGCATACCTCATATAGAGACTATTGCAGCTGAGGATTCTTTTGAACTTTTTGGAAAGACGGTTGTCCCTGTGAAAGTCGGTCACGGCACATTAAGAGGATGTTACGGTTACAGAATCGGACCTCTGGCATATATTCCTGATATGAGAACAATTGATGATGAGAACCTGCGAAAAATAGAAGGTGCTGAGGTGCTGATTCTTAACTGTCTCAGAAGGCAGAGAGAGCATTCTACTCATTTGATTCTGCCCCAGAGTATGGAATTTGCGCGACGCATTTCACCCCGTCAGTGCTATTTTATTCACATGTGCCATGATATACATTATGAGCTTGATTCAAAAGAATTCGATTCATTTATGGAATTTTCCTATGATGGTTTAAAGGTTGTAATCTGATTTCACGGGGGTGATTTTTGCAAAAGTACAAAGAGGAATTTATCGAGTTCATGGTCAGGAGCAATGTGCTTTCTTTTGGAGATTTTATAACCAAGAGCGGACGCAAGACTCCGTTTTTTATAAACACTGGAAATTACAATACAGGATACCAGCTTCTAAAACTGGGCGAGTATTACGCTGAGAGCCTGATGAGTAATATACCTGAAGGTTTTGATGTTCTTTTCGGGCCCGCATACAAGGGAATTCCCCTTGTGGTGGCCACCTCAATGGCACTTTCATCAAAATACGGCAAAGATGTCGCATTTTGCTTTAATCGTAAAGAGGCAAAAGATCACGGGGAAGGCGGTAACCTGGTCGGGCATAAGCTTCGAGATGGGGAGAAGGTAGTGATAGTGGAGGATGTAACCACAGCCGGGACATCGGTACGTGAGAGTGTTCCGATGCTTAAGTCGGTGGCTGAGGTGGATGTTTGCGGTCTTATCGTTTCTGTTGACAGAATGGAACGAGGATCAGGTGAAGCGAGTGCCTTGAGTGAATTAAGAGATGAGTTCGGGATGAAAACCCTTGCAATTGTAACACTTGAAGAAATAGTTACACACCTGCATAACAGAAGTGTGGACAACAGGGTTGTACTGGATGATGAGTTAGTGAAGAAAATCACACAGTACAGAGAAATCTTTGGAGCCAAATAAACGCTTTCCTCAATTCGTAATTTAAAAGTGCCAAAGCATTTGAATCCGGGCGGCACATATTAGTCATGTCCTAAAGCTCGCAGGTTTGTGCATAATCTTAATGAGAATGAAAAATCATAAAAAGACATTCAATTTGTTTATTGTCATTTTACTGATCCTGGTATCGGTATTTCTTGTAATTTCTTTTCGCAACGTCGGAAGGTGGCTTATCATCTCCGATGCTGTTCCCCCGCATCTTGACATTGTTTTTACATTTGCAGGTGAGAACGTAAGGGTTTCATATTCAAAGGAACTGATGAGCAGGTTCGATGATGCCCGCTGGATATTAAGTGACTACAAAGACGGGCACTCAAGGCTTCTGCGAAAAGGCAATTACGATATGTCAAGGGTGATTGTTATCGACAGTTGTAAAAACACATATTCTGAAGTCAACGCTCTGATGGATCAGTTGAGACTCTGTGATAAGGAGCTTTATGTAGGTCTTGTATCGGGTCCCTACCATATGCGAAGAATAAAGATGATGCTCAGCCGTCAGGAGCGCAGACCAAACGTTCATTTTGTTTTTCTGCCGGTGCCTCTTGAACGTTATAACTGGACCGATAGTATGATTAGGAGATGGTGGAAATCAGGAAG
Source organism: Fibrobacter sp. (assembly GCA_012515615.1). GTDB lineage: Bacteria > Fibrobacterota > Chitinivibrionia > Chitinivibrionales > Chitinispirillaceae > JAAYIG01. The sequence goes on along the minus strand of JAAYYB010000090.1, from coordinate 345 downwards.
TGTTTCTTCTGCGGTTTTTTCGGAGATTCAGAAGATTGTTTATTTTGTGTTGTTTTCGTGAGGGTTGGTGGGGTATCGCGGCAGGGCGGATTCGGTACCAAAGGGGTGTTCACCCCGGAGTTGACTTTGTGATTTAATTGGTTAAGCTTCAAATTCACCTTTTGAATCTTACCCCAGAGATGACTCAATGACTTAAGAGTTAAGTCAGAAATTCACCTCAGAGATGAAATAAGAACTTTGGAATTCAGTCACTAATTCATCTCTGGGGCTCCAGAGCATGCCTTCCAAAGAGGGGTAATTCTATACTGGCGTCATCTTAAATCAACAAAGTCTGTTTTTCATCCG
>JAAYYB010000089.1 GCA_012515615.1 Fibrobacter sp. | reverse complement strand
TCACTATTGAGATCCGCAGGGCGTGAAAGGGTAATGTTTATCCCGGGATTTCCCGATGCTGGAAGGATTGTAAAAAACGGATGTCTATTTGTTAATGGTGTACCGCTGCAGGAAACATCTTTTAATTCTGATCCGCTTAATCCGGTAGATACAAATTATCTGCCTGATATCCTTCGCAAACAGACAGATCTTCCACTATATTCCATTGCTAAAGGGGAAATGGATAATTTCCTTTCTGATCTGTCCGAGAGACGCGGAATTTTCATTTTCGATTCCACCAGCAATGATGACCTTAAAGAGATCTGTGCCGTTCTCAAAGATGCATCTTTGCTTGATTTTTGTGCCGGTCCGGCCGGCTTTGCTTCATTCCTGGCGCAATGCTCTGAAATAAAACGGAGAACAATAAGATCTCAGCAACTCTCACCCGGGCTGCTTGTAGTAAATGGAAGCCTTAACAGCGTCTCTTTAAGGCAGATTCGCACCGCTATAGCAAATGGAATAAAATGCTTCGGTATAGATGATTCTTGTCTGAATTCAGGTGCTATACCGTTCTGCATCGAGGAAATTGTCGGTGAACTGAAAGAAAACAAGACAGTTATACTTACCAGCGCACTGGAGGTGGATGACAGAATAAATCAGGATAAGATTCATCTGAAGATTGGCGATCAGATCGGCAACCTGACAAAAAGAATACTTGAAAAATCCGGAGAGATTACAATTACCCTTTTCGGTGGTGATACTGCTCATTCTGTTTATCAGTCACTCGGATGTACACACATTGTCCCTGTGGCCGAGCTTATTTTAGGGCTGACCTTGTGCTCGGCTTTTTCAGCAGGGAAATGTATACCATTCATAAGCAAGTCTGGCGGTTTCGGAGGTCCTGGTATAATTACTGAACTTCAGCAGTTTTTAAGAACGCGACCAGATTAGAGTAATAACATGTGAAATTAGATGTAAATTCTCGACAAGAGGCCTTTAATAAAGTATTATTATTATACTTCATTTTCACACACGCCTCTAATGAGCAATGATTGACAGTTTAAACGTAATTATCTGGGGATTTCTATGAATCGTTCTTCCGGTTTGTTTCTGCATCCTACTTCATTACCATCCGGATATGGTGTTGGTGATCTCGGAGATGCTGCCTTCAGGTGGATTGATATGCTTTCAACCATGAAGCAGTCTTACTGGCAGGTTTGTCCACTCGGACCGACTGGCTACGGTGATTCACCTTATCAGAGTTTCAGCTCTTTTGCCGGAAATACGCTCTTGATTTCTCCGGAAAAACTTAAAGAATCGGGGCTTCTGGTCCAGAGCGAACTTGACGATTTTCCACAGCTTCCCGAAAACCGTGTTGATTTCGGAGCTGTAATTATTGAAAAAGAGAAACTCTTTGAGAAGGCATACGCCCGTTTTAATGACACAAAGGAATTTTCTCTTTTCTGTGAAAGAGAACGGTACTGGCTTGATGATTACGCGCTGTTCAGGGTTCTTAAGAATAAAAATAGCGGTCTTCCATGGTATTCCTGGGATGCATCAATCAAGCTTCGTTTTCCGGCTGCACTGGAAGAAGTCCTAAATGCTGAACGCCGGGCTGTACGTTATCAAAAATTTCTTCAGTTCTTCTTTCATGAACAGTGGATGGAAATTAAAAACTACGCCAATGCGAAAAATATAAAGATTATCGGCGATATTCCGTACTACACAGCATATGACAGTTCCGATGCCTGGGCGTGGCCTGAACTTTTCGAACTTGACGAGAACGGAAAGCCTTTCAGGGTTGCTGGTGTTCCCCCTGATTACTTCAGCGAAGACGGCCAGCTTTGGGGAAATCCGCTATACTTATGGGAGTACATGAAACAGGACGGGTATTCCTGGTGGATCAGGCGAATCAAAAAAACTCTGGAATGGGTGGATTACGTGAGACTTGATCACTTCAGGGGTTTCGAGTCCTATTGGGCTGTTCCGGCATCCAGTAAAACAGCTGTGAATGGGGAATGGGTAAAGGGGCCCGGTATCAATCTGTTCAACAGTATCAGAAATGAGCTTGGTAAACTGCCGGTTATTGCAGAAGACCTGGGGGAAATAACATACGGCGTTGAAGAACTCCGCTGTCAGGCAGGACTCCCGGGTATGAAAGTTCTTCAATTTGCTTTCGATGGTAATCCGGATAATCCCTATTTACCACATAACATTTATACTGACAGCATAACCTATACCGGAACTCACGACAATGACACATCCCAGGGATGGTTCGATAATCTCACTGTTCCTGAAAAAAATAGAGTCACCGGTTATCTTGGCTGCAATGAATCGGGATTTCTCGAAAGATTTCTAAGGCTCGCTTTCGGCTCTTCCTCCCGGCTCTGTATCATACCTTTTCAGGATGTTCTGGGGCTTGATACAAAACACCGGATGAACATACCGGGTAAGGACAGCGGGAACTGGCAGTGGCGTTTTACAAATGATCTGGTTTCAATAGAAAAATTAAGCCTGGTTGCTTCATTGACATCTATTTACGGAAGATCGCCAAAAATGGCGTGCAGTTGATATATGGATTTTGGAATTACAATTATTGGTGCCGGTGTGATCGGTCTTGCTGTTGCCGAAAGACTTTCGGGTTCAGGATGTGAGTTGCTTGTTCTGGAGCAGCATGATGGGTTCGGTAAAGAAACATCCTCCCGTAACAGCGAAGTCATTCATGCAGGATTCTATTACGAAACAGGCTCACTGAAGGCGAGGCTGTGTGTAGAGGGGAACGGTATGATGTACCGGTTCTGCCATGAACACCAGATCCCATGCCGCAGAGTAGGAAAACTACTTGTCGCAAATACACCTGATGAGGAAGTAAAGGTAGAAAAACTTTACGAGCTGGGCATCATTAATGGCGTTAAAGGACTGCAGTTGCTCGACAGAAAAGGAATTCTGGCTCTTGAACCGCATATCAACGGGCGATGCGGTTTCTTCAGTCCCGACTCAGGAATTATAGACTCTCACAGTCTAATGAAAGTGCTTGAAAACAGAGCTATTTCAAAAGGGACGACTTTCGGCTACTCCTGCAACATAACTGAGATCTCTTTCAACGGCAGAAACTATGAGCTTCAGGTTGTCGATTCCGATGGAGAGTCAATTCACATAAAAACCGGTGTTATTATCAATTGTGCCGGTCTGTCCAGTGACAGGATTGCGGCTATGGTTGGAATAAATCCGGATTCTGCCGGCTACAGGCTTAAACTTTGTAAAGGAGAATACTTCAGTGTATCGGGCCGCCACAGGGGGAAAGTGTCTCACCTTATTTATCCGGCCCCAACACCTATAAGCCTTGGTGTTCATGGGGTTCTGGGGCTGGATGACAGTTTCAGGCTCGGACCCAGCGCATTCTATGTAGATACGATTGACTATACTGTAGATTCATCAAATGCGGCTGAGTTTCTTGTCAGGGGAAGGGAACTGTTTCCTTTTATCGAGGATCTTGATCTGTCTCCAGCAATGTCCGGAATCAGACCCAAACTGGTTCAGGAGAGGAATTCTTTCAGGGATTTTATCATTTGCGAAGAGAGCTCAAAGGGGCTCCCTGGATTCATCAATCTGATCGGAATAGAATCCCCCGGATTAACATCATCACTGGCAATTGCCGCATATGTGCAGAAGATCTACGATAATCTTTGATCCTTAAGTTTTTTCTACCGCATAAAAAGTAGTGTTCACTTCGATAGCATCATTTCCCAGTTCCAGTCCCGACAATGCTTTCTCCATCCTGGCTGCTATGGGCGAGGATGGGTCGGACTGCTTGAGCATCTCGACCTCTTTTTGAATATCAATAAATCTGAGACGGAGTTCTGATGCCAGAAGGTTGCATTTATCTGACAGTTCTTTCATCTCTTCCTTTTCCCTGAACCGCAGCATTGCGCTCATCTTTCCTTTTTGAAGCAGTGATGCCCACTGTTCCAGCTTGTAAATAGGAACAGCATATTTCCTTGACGAATACAGTCCAACTCCGAACGACAGAACAAGGCTTACTATTGAACTCATCAGAAGGGTAGGGAGAATAAGGAAAACGATATGCTCCCTGCTAAGTTCCTGTGTAAGTTTATCAAGTTGATAGACTACTACAGTCTGGTATTTGAGGTAGTATACTATTATAAGACACGCTGCAGTCAGTAGTGTTGACGCCAGTGCTGCTATGACAATTTTGGCGATGAGCCTAATTTGAAGAGATTTCTTGATAAAAAAGTTACTGATCGGCTTGCGTGTGAATTTCTCAGTCATCTAAAATCCTCCCATTTCAGTTTTGGAGAATATAACTATTTTCCCGTTAGTTTTACCTTATTTTTTACATATCCGATTAAACCCATTATAAAGTATATCATCGGGTTGAATGATTTTAAATAATTTCTTAAAGGGATGATAAAAGAAATATAAGGTTGTCAATTTCTGCTGAACAGGCCGGATCACCCAGAGGTGATTTAGTGCCTATAACAGAAGTGAATTTTAAATTCACCCCAGAGATGAAATATAAACTTTGGAATTCAGTCACTAATTCATCTCTGGGGCTCCAGAGCAGGCCTTCCAAAGAGGGGTAATTCTATACTGGCATCATCTTAAATCAACAAAGTCTGTTTTTCATCCGTAGGTTATAAGGTGCGGGAACAAAAAAAGGCAGCACGAATTCTGCCTGTTCCTCTAAAAAAAGCAGTACACTGTAGGAAAATCATTTACTTTT
>JAAYYB010000088.1 GCA_012515615.1 Fibrobacter sp. | reverse complement strand
GGTTGCGGCGCCACTGTCTACCAGTATGGAGGAAATTGCAAAAAAGGTGATGAAATGCAGAGCGCTGCAGAGGTGCTTTACAAACAAATTGTATCACAGCAGATTGTAATGAATGGAACCGGTAACAAAAGAGGATTCAGGGCAGGGATGCGCTTCAATTTAAAAGAGCATTTCAGGAATGATTTCAATGTATCCTGTCTCCTCACAGGCGTAGATCATTCAGGCGGACACTCAAACGGTGCAGAAAGCCACGTGTACAGAAATGAGTTTACCTGCATTCCCGGTGAAAGAGCGGCCTGTTTTGCCCCCGGGAAGAGTGCTTTCGTACCCAAAGTACATGGCATTTTCACCGGGATGGTTGAGTCGGATGATCAGGAGTATGCTTGTCTTGATGAAATGGGAAGGTACAAAATAAGGCTCCCGTTTGATGCATCCGGAAAGAAAAACGATTGCGCAGGTTCAAAGTATATAAGGCTTGCCCAGCCAAGCAGCGGCACACAGTACGGCATTCACTTTCCATCAAAACAGGGAACAGAAATGGTGCTTGCCTGCGTTGACGGTGATCCAAGCAAGCCTCTGGGGCTGGGGACAATTCCAAACGCAAACACCATCTCACCGGTAGTGAGTACAAACAAGCAGCAGAATATAATAAGGACCGCCGGAGGCAACGAACTTCTCATGGATGATACAAGCGGAAAACAGAGGGTACGTCTGATTACCCCCCGAAGTTTTTGTCTTGAGATGGATGATGAAAAAGGGTTGCTGCTTCTAAGGACATCTGGTAAAAAGCACATCGTAATCGATGAGAAAAACAGCGGGATCTCTCTGACCTGCGGAGAGAACACACTGTCTATCAGCAGTAAAGATAACGAAAACTGCATTGTGATAAGTACTGGTGGTGGACATGTAATACGTACCGATGATAAGGGAAAGAGAATGACCCTGAAGTCCGGGAAAGGGCTGATTATTGATCTGGATGATGAGGAAGAGAAAATTGTCTTAAAAGACAAGCAGAGTACTTTATCTCTGGATAAAACCGGTATCGTCTTGAACACGGGGGGAAAACTGCAGCTCAATGCCGATGGTGAAATAGAGATATCAGGTGCAAATCTGTATCTTGAGTCTTCATCGGGTGAAATCGGGATAAAGGCGGCACAGGCACTGAAGGCTGCTGCTTTGAATATTGAGCAAAAAGCGACTGCAGGCTATAAAATTGATGCGCTGCAGGTGGAAACCAATGCAAAGACAGCGGTTAAAATAGAGGGCATGAGTACAGAGATAAAGGGGAATGTAAACCTGAAGGCATCTGCAGGGGCATCTGCGGAGATCAGCGCCGGCGGGATGACAACTGTAAAGGGCGGAATTGTAATGATCAATTAAAGGAGCGTATCGGGGATGGAGTGGCAGAAAGCTGTTGTCCCGGGTTGTGATCAAAACGGAATTCCGGTTTTATCGGTCATTGCTAAATTGACCTATGATATTTGTCAGGGGAAAGTAAGTGTATCGGATAATCAGTTGCCCCTTGTTGAGGCTGACCGGTATTGTGATCCATCGATGATGCTTCACTCGGAAATTGCCGAAGAAACCGACCTGGTTGCTTTCAAACCATCTACCGATGTTGTAGTTGCTGCAAAGGCCTGTGCGCCAGCGGGGAAATGTGCCTGTTGTTTTGAATGTATAGTCGAGGCGGGGCCGCTTCATAAGACTGTTAAAGTTTACGGGAAGCGGAAAGTTTTTGTCGGGGCCTTTGGAAGGCTGGGTTTCAGGGCTCCACTTCCTTTTTCAGAGATGGAGCTGGGGTACAGAGAGGCTTATGGAGGATTTGCACGTGATAAGTATGGAGTGATGCATGTTTATCCACCTAACCCGATAGGGAAGGGGTTTTGTTTCAGGGGCGCTTCCATTGAGCCTGAATCGATTGAGATCCCGCGAATCGAGGATCCGCTTTCTCCGGTTACCCCAGAGACTCTAATGATTTCCGGGCCGCAGAAGTGGAACTCTGCTCCCGGGGCAGTTTCATTAGGATGGACAAGGCGCGATTTTTATCCTCGATATACCTATGCCGGTCTTTCGGTTCTAAAAATTGATAAAACAGATCGCGTTGACCAAAAAGGAATATTTGTGGCGGACCCCCGTTTTTTTCAGGGAGCCTCTGAGGGGCTATGGGGAAAAGAGCTGGCTGGAGATGAACATGTCAGATTGACTAACCTGAACAGTCAATACTCTGTTTTTGAATTTTCTCTTCCGGGACAGGTGCCGGTGATGACCCTTGATGTGGGAGAGGGCAGAAAAGAGTTATGGCCAAAGCTGCAGACAGTGATAATTGATATGAAAGAAATGCATCTGAGCATGGTTTGGCGGGGGGCCATGGAATACGGGGGGATAAACGAGATGAAAAAATTCAGGAAAGTAGAAGCAATTGTTCAGTAGAATGGAAAATGGGCGGAGGTTTTAGCCCCTTTTTCTAATATCAGAAATATTCTGCTTATCTGGCTTACCCATAGTGTATTTTCCAAGCCGTTTCTTTAAACATTATAGTACAAGGAGTTTAGATGTTGAAGCCATCAGAATGCACTTTTTACAGTGGCGGCCACGTGGGCGCAGAAACGTTTTTTGGAGAATGTGCTGAGAAGTGGGGCATTAAGGAAATCGAATTTTCCTATGCGGGCCACTTTATCAAAAGATCGAAGAATGTTGTGATGCTTGATGATAAAGCTTTGCAGCAGGGCGATGTCAGCATGGAGATCGTCTCAAAGCACATGAACCGTCAGTACAACTTCAGCAGTGTAACAAAGCGGGTCTTTCAATCCATATACCACATAGTCAATAACGGGATGCAGATCTTCGCTGTTGGTATCATTCGGGATGACAACACCGTGGAGGGTGGAACCGGCTGGGGCGTTGAGCTTGGAAAGTTCTTCAACAGAAATGTTCACGTTTTTGACAAAGTTAAAAACGAATGGTTTACCTGGAAACAGGGACAATGGGTCGGGGACACACCCGTAATCCATGAAACTACTTTCTGTGGTACAGGAACCAGAGAGCTTACAGATGAGAGCCGTAAGGCCATTGAAGAGCTTTTCTGCAGATCATTCGGTGCAAAATAATCGGGTGAAGGGGAGATGTGAGGCCTTTTTTCAGGGCTGAACTCTCCCTTCTGTAATCTTCTCGCTAATCCGCAATATTTGAATAAAGATTTCCTGGAAGACGTAGTTTCCTCTTACACTCTCTGATTATCTGTCAACTGCCTTCTGTCATCTGTCTTCTGGAAGAGGGTGCCCCCTCTTTCGCTCCAGCCCGTCGAGGACGCCGGTCTTGCGCTATCACCCCTTGTTGTCCACCAGTT
>JAAYYB010000410.1 GCA_012515615.1 Fibrobacter sp. | reverse complement strand
ATCTCTTTGATAATAGAGATTGAGTCAGATTCATCTAAAATAGAAAAATGTTTAGTTAAATTAAGCAAGCTAGCATTTTCTTTAATTATTTTTACCCCCAAGGAGTGAAAGGTTGAAACATAAGGGGTGTTCATAAAATTACCGAAATTATCAATGTTTATTTTATTTCCTTGCTCTCTTTTTTCTAGAAGGTCAAAAATTCTCTCTTTCATCTCGCGAGCAGCTTTGTTGGTGAAAGTAACAGCTAAAATCCTTTCGGGATTAATCCCTTTGTGAATTAGGTGAATAATCCTATGGGTGATTGTTTTTGTTTTGCCAGCCCCAGCCCCAGCCACTATTAAAAGAGGCCCGTCGGTATACAAGACAGCCTCTTTCTGTTTTTCGTTTAGAGATTCTAGATACAACACAGCTTTATTATATCAATTATTTAAGAATTCTCACCACCTTCTTCCGCTATGTTTTCGGCTTCTTCCATCAAGAGTTTTTCTACCTCAGCCTCCTCTTTTGCTTCCTCCTCTTTTATGTCGTCTAGTTCTTTGTTTATGAACTTTTCTTCTGTGTCCATGTCTTTTTCAATCTCCCCAATATCTTTTTTAAAAGACTCGGATTCTTCGTCTAGCTTTTTGTTAATGTCGGCAGACTGATTTAACATATCCTCAAGCTCTAAGTCTAACTCGTCTTCTTTTTGGTTGTTATTTGTATTCATATTTATTTAAAATTATTTATAACTTCACTTACTAATTTTTTATCTATTTTTTTAATTTTATAATATTGAGTAATTATTTTTTTGAAATTATCTACCGTCATCTTTGTATTATCGTGGAGTCTTGTGGCTTGAATTATATTTTCCTGGTCTATTTTTAATAAGTCTTTGTATTTTTTAAGCTCCTGTTTTTTTTCTATGTGGTCGTTAAGTTTGGTTATCCAAGCTTCAAAATTACCTGCTCCTTCTTTTTGTTCTATGACATCGTGCATTTCTTCGCGGGGATCTCTTTTGGTTTTTTCCTCCCCCTCTGTTTCAACATATTCGCCCCTCTTGTATGATTTTACCTCTTGTTTTTCGGTGTGTTCTTTCAATTCAGTTCTCTCTGGCATATTAAAATCAACAGGTCTATTGTCTTTTATTCTTATGAATTGATTTTTTCTATTTCTATATGGCTCTGCTTTTTTGTGTATTTTAGCCAGCCTTAAATTAATCTCTTTCATTCGTATCTCATTTTCTTTTCTCATTATATAAATTTTTGACTGAGCCATTTCTATTTGCTTGTCCATCTCTTTAAGAATTTCATATCTCCTTGCTTTTTTTTCAGTCATCCCAAAAGCTTCGCATTTTTCAATCCAATCATTTTTCTTTTTTTCTAAATCGTTAATACGGCTTTCTTGTTCGTCAATTTTAACTTCATTGGCAAGACAAATTAACTCAGCTTTGTCTCTTTTGGTTTCAAGTCTTTCTAGGCTGGCTTCTATTGGTTCAAGTTTTTTTTCATAAAAATGTATCATCCTTTCAGCAGAGGCATCTCTTTT
>JAAYYB010000087.1 GCA_012515615.1 Fibrobacter sp. | reverse complement strand
GCGGTAGCCGAATCGTTCTTTAAAACTTTAAAAACGGAGTTGATATATCATGTAAACTTACTTGATCTCAATCACGCACAGCATATATTGTTTGATTATATCGAAGGTTTTTACAATTGCAAAAGGGTTCATTCTACTTTGGGATATTTATCACCAGCAGAATATGAATCTGTCAAACGGAAGAAAATTGCTTAGTCACGTGTCCATTTTTTCGGGGCAATTCCAGTCTGGTTAATTTTTCGGCAGGCCAATTCCACCATTCTGCCATCTGAAGAAGGTTTATCAGATTTTCATCAAATCGTTTCCGGATTTCCTTTGCCGGATTTCCACCGACAACTGAATATGGGGCAACATCTTTCACAACCACTGATCTTGCAGCTATTATTGCTCCATTTCCGACTTTAATGCCCGGCATTATTAAAGAGTCATATCCGATCCAGACATCATTTCCAATTACAGTATCTCCCTTGTATGGCAATTCCTCCATTTTCGGTGTCACCCTTTCCCATCCATTCCCAAATATTGAAAAAGGATAGGTTGAGAATGCATCGATTTTATGATTCGCCCCATTCATGATAAATTTGACATCACGTGCAATAGCACAGAATTTCCCGATGATCAGCTTATCACCCATAAACGGATAGTGGTAAAGAACATTTCTTTCAAACCCTTCAGAATCAACCGGGTCATCATAGTAGGTGTAATCGCCAACGATGATGTCAGGATTCTTTATCACGTTTTTCAGGTAGCAAACCTGGTCAAATCCCTTCATCGGGTGCTTTTCTGTTGGTTTGGGTCCTGTCATGTTATTTCTTCAGGGATCCTTTCTCAATCTCAAACAATACAGCATCAATAACCCACTGAGGATCTTTATAGCTGCTATATCTTTTCCTTAATCCGTGAGAAATAAATATAATTTACTGACAGTAAAAACTGAAAAAAGGCAAATAATTCCTTATGTTACAGGGTGATAACATTGACAATAAGAGAAGTTGAATTATTCACCCGGCAGGTGTAATGAAAAAACCGACAAAGTTCATAATAACCGAGACTGACGAATTCTTAACTAGTCACACCGGCAAAGAAGGCGGGTGCAGTTGGCTCGGATGATTCTCTAATTTTGATGATTGGCCTGCTGAGTCTGGCCAAGCCTGACTTTGCCGCAATAGAACAATTTCGTGATGACGACTATTTTCAGATGTCTTAGGGTTGAAGGCTGTTCCATCAGAGCCCACACTCAGACAGCGCATAGACGAGATTGCAAGCGCAGAAGCGAACGTTCGTGGTGTGGTACTTCAAACATCGGCAAAACTTCTGAACAAACATGCATCGAGACTTACGCCTTGTTTCAAAGACTTTGTGCCAATTGATGGAGATGTATCTCCCTTTGATAACAGTGGAATTAAGAAAGAAGGCGTAAGTTGCACGTATAAGTTGAAAGACGGGTATGCGCCAATGTTTGCATATATTGGAAACGAGGGATACATGCTCAATGCTGAACTACGTGAAGGTAAGCAGCATTGCCAGAAAGGGACGCCGGAGTTTCTCCGCGAAACTTTTAATATAGCCAGGAAAATCACCTCGCAGCGCATTCTTCTTCGACTTGATTCCGGCAACGACGACGCAGAGAACATTCGGGTGTGCCGGAAAGCCAAAATTGATTTTGTTATTAAAAGGAATTTGCGAAGGGAGAGCAATGAGCAATGGCTTCTGGATGCACAAGCACTCGGGAATTGGCGTACTCCTCGTGAAGGTAAAACAGTATATGCAGGCGATACACTTCGGGAATGCAACGGGAAACATTATAGAGTGGTATTTGAAGTCATTGAGCGTACCAGCAAAGCTGGTGGACAAATACTTCAGATCCCCACAGTGGAAGTAAATACATGGTGGACCAGTCTTGGTCCTCGTACCGCCACACCCGATGAGGTCATCGCAATTTATCACCAGCATGGTACAAGCGAATAATTTCATTCTGAATTAAAAAGTGACATGGATCTTGAGCGCCTTCCCAGTGGAAAATTCGCTGCAAATTCCTTGATCCTGACGTTATCTGTTACAGTGTTCAATATGCTAAGGCTTTGCGGACAGGAGGGAACAGGAAATGGTTACACAACGGGAAAGAAAGTCAAGCGTCGTCGACTTCGCACCGTTATTCAAGACCTTATGTATATGGCAGCAAGAGTAGTAACGCATGCGCATCAGATGTACCTGTCGTTTTTGAAACGGAATAAGCTTAGAGAAGTATGGACGCAAATTTACCTTTCATTTTGTGGAGTTACCTGAAAGATCATAAGAGAAATAATGATAGAATTAGAAGTGAAGATGGCAGTTAAATGCCTCAGGGGATATATTGTTGAATCTCAGCAACCGCTTGATTGTCAATTTGTTGAAAATCGGATGATTGCTTAACAAGTGTTGTGCTTGATAAATACGAACTGTAAAGTTTATACAAATTTTGATTTGCTTCTGATAAGTTCTTAAAAAGATCTCACGGATTCAGCCAACTGTTATCCTCATCCCTGTGTAATGTACTACAAACTCATATTTTATGCACCTGTAAGGCTTATGGTAAGAGTCAAACCACCGGATTGTAGTTATTTTCTGCAAACTTCATTAAAAACAGCAAGTGTATCCAGTGCTATTTTATCCCAGTCATAGTTTTCTTTGACGAACCGCCGGGCATCATCTTCTTTCCATTTGATATCCCCTTGCTGAATGGCAGCCATTCTGGATGCAAGCTCTGTAACATCATTTACAGGAAAAAAGAGAATGGGGTCGTACTTAACAGACCTGTTAGCCGGAATATCGCTGACAATGCAGGGTAAACCGTGGCTTAAAGCTTCAAGCAGTGCAATCGGGAGCCCCTCATGAGTTGAAGGCAGTATGAACGCACCTGCATTTGAAAAGACCTCTTCCAGCTCATCTCCGACAATATATCCGGTCATCACTACACCCGGTGAACTCATTCCCCGGCTTTTCAATTTTCGTGAGTATGTATCCTGATGGTCGGCATCACCGGCTATAACAAGCTTCCAGTCTGTCTGGATCATTCCAAATGCGTCAAAGAGAACATGGACACATTTCTCGGGAACTAATCTGCCCGCAAAGAGGAAGTATTTTCCTTTTGAAATTTTCCATTTGCGGCAGTAAATATCCTCGGTTTTCTTTTCCGGGATTTCTACACCATTTGGTATCAGTTCACTTTTACAGTGAAACCTTGATTGCAGGGAATCAGAAATATGCTGTGAGATTGAAATAACCCTGTCCGCTCTGCAGAGCCGTTTTTCACCCATTTTTATAGTAACTTTTGCAATGGTACCCCATTTATCCCGGTCGTAATCAAAACCATGGTGGGTAGCGATTACCTTCTTGCGGAATAGCCTTGCCAGATTTACAAACAGTGATGGTCCCAGTGCATGGAAGTGAATGATATCTGGCTTTAAGAATAGTGCGTATATGGTTCCGATGAATGTATGGAAAATGGTTTCTATGCGTTTATTCCTGGGACACCAGAGCGGAATTATTTTAATGCCCTTGAAAGTGTATGGCTTATTTCCAATGTAAGGAGAACGGCCTAATACTAAAACCTCAACCCCTTTGCGGACCAGACGCGGAAAGAGCTTCTCACAATGCTTTTCAATGCCCCCTGGAATGTTCGGGATACCCCTGATTCCCAGCACTACAACTCTCATTTATCTGCTCCTCGGATCTCGTCTTTATAGCAGTAATGGCCTTTAAGCTTGTGTGCTGCGATCCATTTGAGCGGCACTGTTATATTTTCCCGCATCGCCGGAGCTACGCTTCCTATCATCCAGCAATTCCTGGTGCATTTCTTTACTGAAGCACGTACTGATCTTGCCTGTTCGGAATTCCAGATTTCTTCCCATGTGTGAGTGTTGAGATTCCCCATGCTCATCTTTTGCTCCATTCCGTTGCAGGGGAGAATATCACCAAATGGATCCAGGAAAAAACCATTTCTAGCCATGTCGCAAGGGAGCAGCCTCGGATTGCCGTAAATATAATTTATAAGGCCGTGATTGAAATATGCGCGGAACCATTTCTTGGGTGATTTGCTTTTAAGAAGCTTTTTGACAAGATCTTCAAATGCCATAGCGACATCTTCTTTATTATTGATAACATTGTCAGTTTTCCTGAAATAAAAAGAATTGTGCAGTGTTGCGGTTGCGAATTCCATTCCCATATGGTCTGAAAGATTGTAAAGGTCAATAAGGTCCTGTGCGTTACCCTCCTGCACTGTCATCCCGAAACCGACATCTTTAATGCCCGCATCTACAAGGCGCAGAAGTGTACGAAGCCCGCGGTCAAACCCATCCTTAATACCCCTGATGGTGTCGTTTGATTTTGGAAGTCCCTCAATGCTAATTCTAATCCCTATATCAGGGTGCTTCTTGAAGAGGCTTATGATTCGTTCGGAAAAATAGCCATTTGAGCTAATGACTATCCGTTCAGCTTTTTCCTTGATTATAGATACGATTTCCTCAATATCTTTTCTGATGAAGGGTTCTCCACCAGTAATGTTGGCGAATGTTAAATTGGGTAGTTTTTCAATGGTCTTTAGAGATATTTCCTCTTCAGGTCTTGTCGGATCATTGAAACAGTCGCACATTGTGCATTTAGCATTGCATCTGTATGTAACGATTATGGATCCATAAAGCGTATCTTTCATTCTATATTTCCTTCCTGCTTACTGTTTCTTTAATTAGATTCTCCAGCCTCGCCAGATGATTTTCAGGACTGAATTGTTCAAAAAACGCAGGTATGTTATGTACCATGGATTCAAGAAGTTTATCATCAGTAGCCAGTAATCTCATTTTTTCAGCAAGACTACTGGGGTCATTGGGGCTGTAGAGCAGACCGGTTTTGTTATCTATTACCGTTTCTAAAAAAGAACCAAATGCGGGCACTATTACTGGCTTTGAATATGAATACGCCTCCAGGAGCGTGTTGGGTAAATTATCATACCATCTTGAAGGGATGACAGTGAATCTGCAACTCTTCAAGTGGGATTCGATTGTTTCAGAAGAGGAAAACTGTATACAGTTCACCTGAGATTTGACCTTTTGAAACTCATCAGACGTGAAATTTTTTCTGTCGATATCATCCCAGGAACCCCCAATGATGGTTAAATTAATTCCTTTATCAAAAAGCTTGCTTTCCAGCCAGGCTTTGAGAAGCAGGTCAATACCCTTTTCATAAGTAAATCTTCCAAAATACAGAATCTGGCTTGCGGTTTTCACTGCCTGATTACCTCTTTTTTCTCTCAATGCTGTGAAAGTCGGGATTGTTATCAGTTTGCGTTCAGGGAAACCGCCGAGGATCATCTTTTCTTTCATAAGCTCAGTAGGACAGATAAAAAAATCAACTTTATCATAGATCTTCAATATTTTCCTATGGAACACAATCGCAGCCCATTTGAGTAAACTGCCGATTATTGAGCCTTTGATACATTTTCCTTTAACACATGCCAGGTATCCCTCAGATAAGCACCTTTCACATACACCCTCCGGTCCCCAGAAATGAGCCCCCGGACACACCAGAAAAAAATCAGAGAGGCGCATCAGCACAGGTAATCCGAACCGTTTACATGCATCAATCACAGAGGGAGAAAGCTTATTATAGTGATGAAGTATCAGAGCAATATCAGGCCTCTGTGATTGAATCAAAGATTCCAGTTTTTTTTTAACGTGAAAAGAGTAAAACAGGCGGGTAATGACATCCAGAAGCAAATTGGGCGTCTTTTTATACCTGTCAAAATAGGGAGTATCCTGATTACCTAGCGGTTCTGCAAAGTACTCCTCATAACTCGATTGAACATTCTTTGGTGACTTAATGGAGAATGGAATGACATCGTGCCCATTCTTCTCCAACAAAGCTTTAACATTGAACATGTATCTTTCCGGACCGCCGGATATAAAATACCTGTAATTAATCAGCAGAATTTTCATTTTTGTTCCTTGTGGAAGGGGGCTGACACATTTGCGATGACAAAAGGCCGGGTGAAGTCGTAGAACCAGGTTGGTTTTCTATGCATGCAGAAAAAGAAAACATAAGCTTTGTAAAAAAATCAGTTTAAAGAAGTCTTATAAAAGTACAGGGATTAAGTATTAGAATTAAAAACTGGTAAGTTACTGTTACCAACTTATTTTTTTAAAGATCTCATTTATAAAATATATTCAGGTGACTAAAGTATGGTAGTGTATCTTTATTTCTGTAAATTTAATTTCTATTCTTTTTAGTGGTCGATTTATTTAGACAGAAAATTGTCTTTTCTTAAGTGGTTTATCTCTAATGTTAAGCTACCTGGTTTAGGGTTACTCTTGCAAAATATACTTCTTCTGGATAATTGTAATCCAAT
>JAAYYB010000086.1 GCA_012515615.1 Fibrobacter sp. | reverse complement strand
GTAGTTAATCCTATAAGGAAATTAAACCACGGGTCATCCAAAGATGGGAAGGACTCAAGAATCGGCAGAATTCTTTGTTTGTTATTATTGTCATTTATATCCAAGCGCTTTCCATCGGCAATAAGCTGCATACTGGAGAAGTAGGAATCTCTCTCATTTATTGCCGAGTTTATTTGATCAGCCCAGAAAAGACCAGGAGCGGAATTAGCGTTTGCAGCTGATATGAGAGTAAAAATGAGAAGAAAATGTAACCCGGAAAAGTGCACAGGAATATCTCTCGGTTATTATAAATGATTTGCCGCACCAGGCTGCGTGCTGAAAAAATAAAAATTACTATCCGCAGCAATAAACCGAAAGCGGGTGAAAAGGCAGCTGTACCGTTACCTGGTCTGGCGCTGCCGTGCTTCTTTTACTTATCCAGCTTATTAACGATTCTGGAGAGTGTAGATTTTTTATTTGCTGCTTTATTTTTATGAATCAAGCCGCTTTTTACACTCTTGTCCAGAATAGAAGCGGCTGATTTCAATGCTTCCTCTGCGCTGCTTTTGTCTTTAGATTTTAAAACTTTGCTTACAGCTGTTTTAATCTGAGACCGGCCCTGGCGATTTGCCTGATTTTCCACTATGTTTTTACGGGCACGTTTCTCAACAGACTTATGTCGCTGCATGAAAATCTCTCCTTAAAATTGTGAACTTTAATGCACTCGTTTGGATAAGAGTCAAAAAATACTATTTTACTGACAGCAGGTCAATCAGAAGGAAAAGATTACTAATCCATACTTTGTGAAACGGCTTTAAATTATTTAAAGGGTATCTCTAAATATTCAGTTCTCAAGCGAGGACGAGCGAGAATACGCTGTGATTCTTCGATTGAGTGCAACAAGCAGTGCGCATTAGAATTGGCAGCGGGTCGCAGCGGACAATGAGTTCTTAGAGGTAACCTGAAGGATGGACGCATTTTTCCTGTGGAAAAAAGCTTGTTACATTCTGTTAATTATTTTATCATTACTTTATTTACATTATTTTAACTCCTGAAAGTTACAGATATCAGTGCTCATAGATTCGGGCAGACCTTCCCTTAAGATGAACAAAACGGCTCTAATAGTATTATCTATACTGCAGGTTGTTTCCGCTTCAAATTTAAGCATAGCATTATTTCCATTTAAGAATGAAACATCTTCAGATGTATACTCCTGGGTAAGTTATGCTTTCCCGGAAGCGTTCGCAACAAAAATGGATCAATTGGAAGACCTCCAGATCTGGGATCCGGTCTATCTTTTCCAGGTTGACTCTACCGGTTACGATATGAACTCAGACAGCCTGACAAATGTCCACAGGCACAGATGGGGATGGGATGTGCTTATAGGAGGAAGATACGTTGTCAGGAATGACTCTGTTTATCTCAGGTCACGTATTGTATGGGCTACAGGCAAAGACGAGCCACTGAAAATAGAAACAAAATTCTCCTCAAAGCTTGATGAAATTTCTCTCAAGATCCCGGAAATGATTTTACAAAACGCATCGTTTTTGAAGATAGCACTCTCTGCCGGGGATTCAGCAAGAATTCTCGAAAAAAGCAAATTACCTGCTTCTGCATATCAGACCTACCTTGCTGGTTACGGCTTTGAGATGAAAAAGGATTTCAATGCCGCAATGAGTGCATTCAGCAGGGCAGTAGAAATAGAACCGGGATATGGCTCAGCATGGTGCAAAATGGCTCGTTTGAGCCAGCAGAGTGGGGAATTTGAAAACACAAAGAGCTGGTTTGATCGGGCCGTAAATTCTTCACCTCATAACCCAAATGTGATTGCCCAGGCCGCAAACTTTCTTGTGGACTCAGATCTCCTTTCAGAAGCCTCAGAATTTATCTACACACATAAAAAGACTCTGGAAAGATCTGCCTGGGGACTAATGGCTATCGGCAAATTATACCTTGCACAAGGAGAGACTCAGAGAGCTGTTGCGGTGCTGACCAAAGCTGTTGCATCCAGACCGTCTGATCTTGATGTTGAGTTTGCCCTTGGTATGGCCTATCTTGCGGCAGGTGATTATATGATGGCGATTGAATTCTTCAACCGACTTATAAAAGCCAGACCGGATTATCTGCATTATTATTCCTCACTGGGTGCAGCTTATCGTAAAGCCGGCCAGCTGATGGAATCATCGATGATTCTTGAATCTGCATTGGTTATGGATCCGCAAAACTCTACTATAATGGTAGATCTGGCCCATACATATTTCAAACTGACCTGGTATCATAAATCTGCCCAACTACTTCAAAAAGCCAGGGAAGCCAATCCCGGGCTAAAAGATGTGCTTGTAAATCTCGGCGTTGTTTATTACCACCTTGGGAATAAAAAAGAAGCACAAAAGCTCTTCGTAGAGGCCGCATCCAACTCCTCACTGCGTCAGTCGGCTCTGAATAATTCCGGGAATATTCTGTTTAAAGAAACAGAACTGAACAAGGCAATAAGGGCTTACAGAAAAGCTTACAAATCAGGCAAAAAGAACCCTTCTGTTCTTTATAATCTGGCACAGGCCTATACTGCAAAAGGCAAGTTTAAAATAGCCTACTATTACTACGACGAACTGCTCTCGTTGTCCCCTGGAAGAGTAGATGTCCTACTTGTGCAGGCAGATATTGCTAAAAAACTCAAAAGACACGAGGACGCAGAGCAGTGTTTTTCCAGGGCTCTGGACATCTTCCCTTACCATGAGGGCGCATTGAATGGTTTAGTAGATATCCTTGTTGATCAGAAAAGATTTAAAGACGCTACAAAGCCTATGGAATCATATCTGGAGCATCTTCCAAACAACAAGGAAATGATAAAGAAACTTGCAGGTATTTACAGAATGTCAGGGTGGTACGAGGTTGCTATAATGAAATACCAGATCATTGCAAGAGACTATCCTGATGATCCTGACGCCTATCTGGGTATCGGTTACTGTATGTACGAACTGGTTGTAAATAAAGGCGCACGGAACTATGAGGATGTAATTTATGCTATGAAGACAGCGGCACAACATAATCCGGAAAACCCGGAGCCTGACATCGTTATAGGAGATGTTTATATGAGTTACCGGGGATTCAGGGATCTGGCGATTGAACACTGGGAAAAGGCTCTTGTAAAGTCAAAAGACGAAGATCTCAGAAAGATTATCAAGGAAAAGATTAAAGGTGCCAAAAATTAAGCTTGTTATACTCCTGACTGGAGCTTTTTTTTGTTTCTTTTCATCGATGTCTTACGCCGGTGAAGAGGGGGTTCCGGTATGGCTTGATACTATTGCACCGGTAGTCAAAGTACTGCCCGCTGAAAAGTGGCATTCGTCTGTGTTCCACATTTCTCTCTCCTCAAATGAAAAAGCTGCTCTTTGGTTATCGCTGGATTCCCCTGGACAGATGAAACCTTATACGAGACCCGTTGCGGTAACAGAGGATGGAAGATATCGTGTCTGGTTTTATGGTGAGGATGATTTTGGAAACAAATCAGCACTTGATTCGGCATTTTTCGTCCTGGATACCCGTCCACCATCACTGAACGTGAGCCCTTCATCAGGAAATTATCCGGGGCCGGTCACAATCAGAGCCGTGAGCAATGAGGAATGCAGGTTTTACCATGTTAAAACATTAAAGGAAAATCCGCGGACAATCTTTCCGGATTCTCTCACAGTTAACAGCCGATTCGAAGGTTTCGTCATTGCAGTTGACAGCTCAGGGAACCGCACTATATCTGAATTCCTGACTTTCAGTATTGATACAACAACACTCCAGATAAGAGTTGATCCTGAAGGGGGTGTTTTCAACCGTAACACCACACTCTTTTTTGAGTTTCCGGCCGGAGCCTCTGTGTTTTACACATTTGACCCGCTTGCGCCACCAAAATGGTTCAGAAAATATGAAAACCCTGTTTCACTACCTAACGGCCTTTCGATACTGCGTTATTACGGGAAAAGTAATCACGGAACAGAAACAGAGATTTTTAAAAGGCAGTTTGTTATTGATACAATACCGCCCAGGCTTCATATACGTCAAGTACCGGGAAATACGTCCGATACGTTAATTATGACCTCAAAGGAAAAGGCCAGAATCCGCTTTACTCAGAATGGGCACGATCCGACCCATAAGAGCATGGAATACACAAAACCACTTGTTATTGCGCATCGCGGGAAAGCTGTCATAAAGGCAAAAGCGTGGGATGATGCCGGAAATGAGTCAGATATTGAACAGTGGATTTACACATATGATCTTCTTGCCCCGAGTATAAAAATTTCGAATGCCGGAGGAATATTCAACAAACCGCAGAAGGTCTTTTTTACTTCAAATGAAGATGTAAAAATACTTTATACATCAGATAATACGCCTGTAAACGCCAGCTCAATACTTTATACACAGGAAGGTGTGAATATTTCCAAAGAGGGCATAACTGTGTTGCGGTACATGGGAATAGATGATGTGGGGAACATGTCGCTGGAACAGAGCGCAACTTTCCAGATTGACAGCAGACCGCCTGTAGTGAAAGTACAGATACAGGGAAACATAAATGACGGTAATTTCAATGTGAGTTTGACTGCAAATGAGCCGTCCAGGTTTTTTTACAGAACAGACGGTTCTGATCCCGACTAGTCCTCTTCTGTTTACACTTCACCTATAAGCATGCGCAACGGACAGGTGCTTAAGTACCTGGCAGTTGATTCCGCGGGCAATGTAAGCGCTACAGGGACTATGAATGAACTGCGCAATCCAATGGTCAGTGCATCTCCTGAGGGGGGAGTCTACAATAGAAAAGTTAAAGTTTCCTTTGCAACTAGCACTGATGGAAATGTCCTCTGGCGAGTTCTTCCTGATACAGGCTTTAAAAATACCGGCAAAACAGTTTTACTTGATAAAGAGGGTCACTGCAGCTTTGAATATTACCTGGAATCTTCTGGTGGAAACAGAAGCCCGGTAAAAAGGAATGAATACGTTTTAGACTGGACCTCTCCGCAAGTAGATATAAATCTCAGGAAAGGAATCAACGATTCTGTGATTGTGTTTTTTCAGTGCAGCGAAAATGCTACCATTTACTACACAATCGATGGTTCAAATCCTCAGGTGAGCCAGACGACAAGAACCGCTGGTAACAAATTCCTTCAATCTTCCGATAGAATTACCCTGCCAAGGAAAACCGATATGGATTTTGCTTTCTATGCTGAAGACGCAGCAGGGAATCAGAGTATAATCTCAGTGGTTGATATTTTCAGTCCGCGCGCTGTACCAAATGTGCCTGCAGGAGCAGATCGTCTTTATGACCGGGTATTATCTGTTACACTAAACTCCTATGATCAATCAACAATCTACTTTGAGCAGCACGGTAAAACTCCGACTATAAGTTCACCTGTTTTCCAGAAGCCGTTGACACTGCTGCACTCAGATACTCTTGTGGCTTTTGTTGTAGATGCTTCTGGATACAGAGGAGAAACAGACACATTTATTTATCAAATAGATCTTCCGCCATCTCCAATGTTTTCAATATCCCCTGACACCCTCTTTCCAGGCAGCAAAGCCATGTTTGATGCTTCTTTGACCATTGATAAAGAAAGCCGTCCGGAAAAACTTCTTTTCCGATGGGACTTTCAGGGTGATGGAGTGTTTGAGACAGAGTATGCAGGAAGCAGGAAAATTGAATTCAGTTATTCAAGTCCCGGCAATTACAATCCTGTATTGGAAGTAAAGGATGAAAACTACAGACGATCATCCTATTCCGGTAGAATAACTGTAAAAGAGAGGTGCCCCCCGGAAATGGCATCGATGGTCGGAACAGATGGATTGAGCTTCTGCATCGACAAATACGAATGGCCAAACATAAAGGGAAAAGCTCCTGTAACAAATGTCTCCTGGGTTGAAGCTAAAATGAACTGTATAGATGCAGGAAAAAGACTCTGCAGCGAACAGGAATGGCAGGATGCCTGCAATGGAACTATGAACCGTATGTATCCATACGGAAAACTTTATGAATCCGGCCGCTGCCCGACTGAAGGTAAACAGGTCTGGGAGGCGGGGCGTTTTCCACGCTGCAGCGAATCGGGAATAAATGATATGGTAGGTAATGTATGGGAGTGGGTTGAAGATAAGGATAATGATTATCCCCTGATGATGGGGGGGACATTCAAATATGGAATTGATGCCCAATGCAAGACCCGTTCCTCGGGGACATTGGGATCACGATCTGGTGAAACAGGTTTCAGATGCTGCAAATAAGAATAACCATACTTATCACACTACTGGCTGCCACAGGTTTGATGGCCTCAGGAAATGAGCCGGAATGGCTTCTTGAAAATGCCTTTGAGAAAGAAATTCTCTATTTTGATCAGTCAGAAGTAGTGTTCCCGGCAGAGCTGCATCAGGCCATAAATATGTATAATTCCGGCCAGTTCAGGTTTGCGGTTGTGCTTCTGGAAAAAGTCAGGAAATTAAACCTTCCCGATGGACAGCTGGATCTGGTAGCATTTGTAACAGGTGAGTGCAACCGTCAGCTTGGAATGCATAAAAAGGCCTCTGAGCAGTACCGTTTTATTCTCGAGCATTTTCCATCCAGTGACAAGTCCCCGCCCGCACTGTACCGGATTCTCGAGTACGCTGCAAATGAAAGAAATATGGAGCGGGTTGACAGTGCCTTTTCTGTCTTTCAAAGCCGTTTTAACAGTCATCCACTTTTCAATTCTGTTCTTTACGTTTGCGGGGTACTGAATTACAGACAACGTAAATTTGAGGATGCACTGGACATTTTGTCGAAAATTCCTGTAAACTCCAGAAACAGCCTGAATGCCCAGTTCGTAACAGCGCTCTGCTTTCTGCATCAGAATGAACAGGAAAAATCACTGATGGTGCTCGAACAGATTAGAAAAAGCGTTCAAAATCCCTCCTTGAGCACGGAAGCGATATTGCTGATTGGTGATATTTACTACCAGAAAGGCAACTTTAAAGCTGCACTTGAGTACTACAGGGAAGTACCAAGGGATGCAAAACAGTACCAGCACTCACTTGTCAAAACCGCAAGAGCTCATCTTGACTTGGAGCAATACAAAGAGGCCAGGGATATTGCCCTGAGATACTTTAACGGGAATAAAAACAGTCCTTATTATTTTGAGATGGCCTCTATTCTCGAACAGGCATATACAAAACTCGGCAATCTCAAAGCCGCCGGGCAGCTTGGTAATCTGATTTACCGCCAGATCATCAATGCCAGACTCAAATTTGAAGTGCTCGAAGAGATTGACCGACTGACAGATATGGCCAGGACCTGGCAGATAATCGAGTACCAGGCTATAAAGAATCAAAATGAGACCCTGCAGCAGAAATCGTTGAAAAGTACTGAACAGATAAAAAACCTGCAAAATCGTCTTAAAGTACTGCTCTATGAGGTGGATCCTTTAAGGACCGCTGATGATGGCGAGAATAATTTAATTCCCGATCTTGCCGGAAGACGCTATTTGTCGATTTTAAAGGAAGAACTGAAAAACTATGAAGACTCAATTCGCATAAAAAGCAAGGAACTGGAGGAGATATCTCAACTCTTCGCTGGCAGGCTTCAGGATAGTTCATATCTTAAAAAGGCCGACAGCGCCTCAGCTGTTTTGAATGAATTACTGAAAGAAAAGGCCGGTGCAGAGCATGAAGTTAACCTGGTTATGGAAGACTCCCATGAGTTTGATTCTCTGGACACCAGAAAAGACGAGGAGCTCCAGGCTAAATTTATTGACTGGGCTTTTATGAAGTATCAGGACAAAAAAGAAGAACTTAAAAAGATGGCCCTTGAGATAGCACAGTTGAAGAAAAACAGGGAGAAAGGCTCAGAACAATCTCTTAAGCAGGGCGGAAAAGATGTCGTGACGATTTTTAATGAGCTTGATACAGACCGGCTTAAAGCAGAAATAACAGATGAGAGGGCGAGGCTGGTAGAACACATCAATACTATGGTAGACATTTATCCCAGAAACCGCTTTAACCCGGAGATCCTCTTCAGGCTTGCAGAACTTTACTTTGATGAAGCAGGTGACAGATTTGAATCTGATCTCAGAGAATATGAAAAAGCGGTCTCTGCAGGTAGTGACAGTGCTACTTTCCCGGACTACAGACTGGAAAAAACAATCGAAATTTACAATAAGATAATTTCTGACTACCCCAGGGGTGAAAAAGCTGATGACGCGATGTTTTATAAGGCAATGGCGTTGCAGAAACAGGGGATGGAAGAGGAAGCAATCAGCACTCTGCAGGATCTTGTTCAGAGATATCCTGAGGGAGAGTTTTTTGTAGAAGCCAACATGAATATTGGTCGGTATTATTTTGATCATCCAAGAATAGAAAACGATAACGGCTATAATCTTGCCAGTGATGCATTCCGTAAAGTCCTGTTTTACCGGGACCACCCTCAGTTTGTCCAGGCACTGTATCATCTTGGATGGTGTTATTACATGCAGGACAACTATGATGAAGCTATTGCGGTATTCAAGTACCTGATTGAGGAGTCTGATCTTGATTTCGATCCATCCAGGATGGAGGAAAAACAGCTCGTGAATCCTCTGCTGAGAGGTGAGGCAATAGATTATATCGCAATCAGTTTTGACGAATCGGGAAATATCGATGAATCGATAAAGTTTTTGAAGCTTGTGGGTAATACGGACTATTCTGCCTTGGTTCTAAAGAGGATAGGGGAGTTACGGGAAGAAGATCTTGATTTTAAAACCGCAATAGATATCTACAACAAACTGCTTGAAGAGTATCCATTAAGCCGTGTGGCACCGGAGGTAAATGTAAGTCTTGTAAAACTGTATGAAAGCCAGAATAAGCCTGATTCCGCATTTGTGGCCAGAACAAGATTCTCCGACACATATAGTAAAGGCGGGCAGTGGCAGAAGCAGATGATCGGGAGAGATTCAATGCTGGTCGCAGGGGTTGATTCTATGGCCATCTCAATTGGACTGTATGTTGCGGACGAAAGTTACAGAAGTGCGGAGAGTAGCAGGGAACGAAGCGGATACCAGCAAGCAGCAGAAAACTACAGCAAACTGGCCCAGAGATATCCTGATCATCCAAGAGCCGCGGAAGCAAGGTGGAATCTTGCTGTCATACTGGATACCAAACTCCAGGACAAACCCGAGGCGTACAATCAGTATGTCAGTTACAGCAGATTGACAATGCTTGATTCTGCCCGGCGCGAACAATCGGCGTTGAATGCTATAGCAATAGCGCAGTCGCTTCTGCCGCCGGATTCACTGGCCAAAGAGGGAAGTCTTGATTTTGCCGGTTTAAAAGTGCTTGAAGCTATCAATAATTATGTTGAGCTGTTCCCTTCCGGTTCATCGATGAGTAAAGTTCTCATGAGCATGGGGGCGATTTATTTCAACAGACATATGTTTGCCAGAGCCATAGAAGTATACGATAAAATCATTCAGCTCGGGCCTCAGTGCAAAGAGTACTATGAGGCGCTACTGTTTTCAGGACAGTGCCATTTCGGTCAGGAAAACTGGCCGGCAGCTATAAAAACTCTTAGTATAGTATGGAAAGAATCTGGTGATAAGAATCAACAGGAGTCCTCGTACAAAATGCTTCTGCAGGCTGAGTTCCTGCATGCAAAGAAGTGGTTTGCAGTTGGGGACTTCCAGAATGCTGCTTCTGCATTTACAGCAATAGAACAGAAATATCCCGGAAGTGAATACGGCGATGTAGTTCTGTTTAACGCGGCAGAGTCATTTGAGAAAATTGAAAACTGGACGAAAGCATGCGAGAGATACAGTGAACTGGTGAATAAATATCCACGTTCAAAGTTGGCACCTGATGCGCTGTTTAATGCTGCCGGTGATTACGAAAAAGCGGATAAATACAATAAAGCCGCGGAATCGTATGAGGTCATAGTCGATAAATACCCGGAATCAGGAAAGGCAAAAGACGCATTGTTCAATCTGGGATTCTGTTACGAGAAGTTAGGCAAACTTGACAAAATGGCTGAAGCCAATGAGAGGTACTCTTCTCTTTATCCAGAGGAGAAAGATGTCGAGTCGATGCTGCTCAGGTCTGCGGCTTTCTATGTAAAAGCACAGATGTATGATAAAGCTGTCACCCTTTACAGGAATTTTGTCAGACGATTTCCTAAAAGCCCAAAAACAGTGGAAGCCTTGTTCATGATTGCTAAATGCAGTTATGAAAACAAAGATTTGGAAAACGCACAGCTTGGTTTCCAGCAGGTTGAGCTGCAGAACAACCGGTTTGTTCAGGAAGGGATGGAACCAAACAATTATTATGCCGCAGAAGCGGCCTTCTTTCTGGGAAATATAAAAAGAGAACAGTTTGTCCAGGTAAAACTTCAGTTGCCTGAAAATGAGCTGAAAAATTCTTTAAAAATCAAAACTGATCTTCTCACTGAAGCAGCCAAAGCCTATCAACGCGTGATGCAGTATCAGAGTGAAAGAATGTTTGAGGCCGCTTACAGGGTCGGCCAGCTATATGAGAATTTGTCTGAATCCTGGAGAAATCAGGAACGTCCCAGAACTGATGAAATAAAGGGCGCGATTCTGGAAAAGGAGATCCTTACACTGTCTTCTCAGCTTCTCCAGAAATCCTTTATTCCTTACAAAAAGGCTATAGAGATCTCAGGAAGTTTCGATTCATTAGGTTCAGAACAGATTCAGTGGGTAAAGAAGTCCTCCAGCAGCTTGACGAATAATTTCAGCTCTGCCGGCCAGCAGCTGATGATGGCAATTCAGGCCATGAAAAAAGCACCTGTACCCGATGAGATCAAAGACAAACCACTGCATTATCATCAGTATATGAAACAGCTTTATGAAACCCTTATTCCTCTCAAGGCCAAGCTTTCCAGATACTACTCAGATGTGCTGGATGAGATTGACTCAATGAAACTTTCTGATTCTTCCACCCAGAAGTGTGAAGATGAATTTGTATATGTTAATTATCTGACGGGAAGTGATTTCGACAGTCTTTCGATGCAGATCCTGAAGAGTAGTGGAAATATTTCAGGGAAAATTGATGATGCAGAGAAAGAAGATCTGCTTTTTCAGCTGGAAGATATTGTTTTTGAGCTTCAAGACAACGCCATTTTTGCTTTTGAAGACGCGATAAAAAATGTACAGAACAGAGGTCTGCAGAAGAACAGATGGTATGGCAAAATTATTGAGAGTCTTGCTCGACTGAGCCCCGATAAATATGGAACATCCTTCTATCATACAGAACTGTTCCGCAGCGGTGCCGGATGGATCGTGAGGGCAGACAGTGTAGAGGCATGGAATGGTTTTGAACCACCTTCAGAAGGGTGGAAACATGTACGAAAGACAGGTAATGCGGATATGTCTGATGCAGGTAAAGTTCCGGTTGTATGGGGAGATGGTAACTGGAGAAAAGTCTATATCTGGAAAGACATATACCTCAACGGGGTTCCAAGAAACGCATCTATCAGCATCTCTTCAAATGTAAAATATCGTCTGTTTCTCAACGGAACCGTCACTATCAGTGATTCAACAGGCAACAGGGGATTTGAGAGGATCGACAGCGTCACTTCTCTGGGTTCACTGGTCAGAGGTGGAGATAATGTTATTTGTATAGAGGCGGAAGCTTCTGACTCTTTACAGAACGGCATAGCAATTGTTTTCACTGCCATGATAGATACAACACAGAAATTCAAATCATCAATAAAGCTGCCTTCTGTATTAAAGGAACCGCAGCCCGCCAAAGAGAATACTGATATTAAAGGTAATGCCGTGAAATCAGAAGAAGAAACTGCCGTGGAAGAAACTGGAACCGGAATCAATGAAAAGAAACAGTCTCTTCCCGGTTATGCTTATCAATATAAAAACCATGGTGAATTGCTCAAGGCCATCAAGGAGTACCAGGACAAAGAGGCTTTACTTAACACGGAAATTAAAAAGGAACGATTCGAAATACAGAAACTCCATTTAAAAAATGAAGAGCTTGATGCGGCAATAAAGAGAAATAAAGAACAAATTGACGCAAAAAAGTCGAAGATCGAATCTCTGCTACCTGAGAGGTAGTGTTTTTTCTGCTAAAGCTGCTGTTAAAACATTCCGCTTGCCAGATAAACTGCAAGCCCCACCATTACAAGCCCCAGAGTGATTTTGAGGAACACCATATTTTTTCCTGTGCTCTTTGCCAGATCGTTCCATTTCAGCCCGAAATAGGCAAGTATCATAACAATCAATAACGGGAGCACAAACAGGAAATTATAGAAGAGCAGGTAGAGATAACCTGTCAGACGCAGCGACTCCCGCTGAGTCATGGCAACGATATAGGGAAGGTACATTTGACCGGTACAAATCGCTTCAAGGATAGTAACAAGAAATCCGCAGACAATAGATCCGATGATCAGGTTTTTCCCGCTGAGATTCCCTGATATCACTTTATGAATCTGAAGTTTTACTGGTTTAGGGAGCTGTAGGGCGATCTTTGCAGAATCTCGCGTTTTGCTAAAAACAAATGCATCTCTGAAACTGAATGCCGCAATTCCTATCGCAAAAGTAAAAGCACTCCATCGAATAACAGATGAGATTGTATGATAGCCTTTTATGTGTTCAAGGATTCCTTTAAGGCCCAGACCCATTGCAAAATAAGTGATAAAGACCGTTGATGTATATATGAGTCCGATTGTAAGAATCTGGCTGCGGGACCTCTTGCGGGTTGCCATAAAAGAGATGAGAAATATCATGGTGGCAATTGCACACGGGTTTATTCCGTCTGTCAGTCCTGCAACAAGGCTGCCGGTGAAAAATCCCCAGTCCATAGCTTTGCCTTTGAGAACCTCTCCCAGATCTGTTTCTTCTGCAGCAGCTTGTATCTTTTGAGGGTGTTTATCGAGCCGGCTTTCGATCATTGCCCCTCCATGCTTCATGATATCGTCGAAACCGGAGAGGAATGTATCGGGAAAGAAGAGCATTTGTGATGCGCTGCTTTTTACCTTGAAGGAGTTCTCAAACTTAATAAGGTGGCTGAGTGAGGAATCAACATCTGTATCGTAAAAAACTATTTCCAGTTTTTCTTTGTGCTTACTCTGCAATGGCTTTAACAGATTCTCTTTAAGCTGGAGACATTCCCCGCATGTGCTTGACCCAAAGAAACTGACGGTAAGTTTACCGGGTACTTCAGCGAAGGTTACGCAGACAAGATGTGTTATGACTACAAGTAGAGCTTTCACAGAAATAGTGCCTTTCAGAAAAACCAAAAAATACAGGATTTTCATCTATTGCGCAAACAGTTAAGTGTTTATTTACTCCTGAAAACCCGGTAAACATTTCTTAGTACGCCCATGCCGAATCGGTAACCTGGAACCTGGAAAAAAAGATCCAGAGATTTCATGTTCTCCAGTTCAAGCGGCGGGAATCTCAAAAATAGAACAGCAAATACAAGTAGTCTCATGACAACTGATAACAGAAAGAGTGAATGCAGCTGCCATTGAAACAGGACCGGAAGTCTTGTAGAGAGAATTCCTCCCAGAAGACTGAAAAAGAACACAGAAAAACCGGTCATGGCAACTGAAAAGGAGATTTTCTGCTCTGGCCTGTCGTTGCCTGCCGCAGTGAGCAGGTAATTAAAATTGCTTAGATTGTAGCCGCTCCAGGCTATTCCGGTAAAAATGTTAAACAGCCACAGATGCCAGTTAACAGAAGAGAATAGAAACGGAATCGGCACTATGCATACAAGGAAACCGCAAATCAGAAGTGCCCTGCGGTTTCCGTAGGAATCGGCCAGTTTTCCCCATAATAGGAGTGAAATTATGGTCCCCAGCACCATTGATGCTGTGATAGCGGCAAGAGAAAAATAGTTCAGTTTGAGATCCCTGGCGTACCATACATTAAAAAATGGACCCGCAATCGCTACCGAACCCTGCATAAGGGCAACTGCGAAGCTGTAGTACAGAAATGGCCTGTTTTTTCGAATTTCTGAAAATGGCAATGTAGAAGGGG
>JAAYYB010000085.1 GCA_012515615.1 Fibrobacter sp. | reverse complement strand
GAATCCTTATTCTTTCGCCCGGCATGAATCTATGCTCCTTTTCTTCATCTTCATCTTCATCTTTTTTCCGTTATATTCTGCCAATTCGCCTCAGTATCTCTTCCTGAACAGCTTTTCCGGCAACCTCGTAACGGTCAAATTGCATTGTATAAATAGCTCTTCCCTGTGTCAGGGATCTAAGCGCAGTTGCATAACCAAACATTTCGGATAATGGAGCCTCTCCATCAACCACTTGAGCGTCCTTACGATGAGAAATTCCGATAATTTTTCCCCGCCTTCCGTTCAAGTCGTTTATGACCGACCCCATAAATTCGGAAGGAACCACAATCTCAATTTTCATCACAGGCTCAAGAATTGCAGGCGATGCTTTTGCACAGGCCTGCTTAAAGGCCATAGTACCCGCAATTTTAAACGACATTTCAGTGGAATCTTCTTCACTGAAAGCTGCATCTTTCAGAGTTATTTTTATCCCCGCCTGCTGGAACCCTGAATACATTCCCCCACCAGTGGATTCCTCAATACCTTGTCGAATCGCTGATACAAAAACAGGTGGAATAACGGTCTCAGCCAAAGTACTTATAAACTGTATGCCTTTTGATGCATCTACAGATTCAACTGTTATTACTACCTTGGCATACTGACTTTTTCCGGCAATAAGCTGAGAAAATTCAAAGTCTTCAACAGCCCTGGAAGTTATCGTTTCTTTATAGGAAACCTGAGGATTTCCTACATGAACACCAACATTGAATTCCCGTATTAATCGGTCAACCAGAATTTCGAGATGAAGCTCACCCATACCGGATATGAGCCTCTGTCCTGTCTCAGAATCGGTTTTTACCTTGCAGGTTGGATCTTCGTCGACCAACCGCTGAATTGCTGCATTTAATTTTTCCTCATCAGCAGTACTTTTCGGTTCTATGGATCTCCAAAGAACCGGTTCTGGAAAAACCATTCTTTCATAAACTATAGGAAAATCCGGATCACAGAGGGTATCACCCGTAGTTGTATCCTTCAACCCTACCAGAGCCACTATATCTCCTACCTGCATAATCTGCTCTGCATGTCTTCTATTAGAGTGCATTCGGAATATGCGGGTAACTTTCTCTTTTGTTTTTGTGCGAGGATTAATATAACTGTCTTTAAAACCAGCTCTGCCTGAATAAACCCTGGCATAAGATAAATTTCCAACATGTGTGTCTGAAGCTGTTTTAAAGACAATAGCAGAAAAAGGCTGCTTAAGATCAGGTAATCGCTCCTTTTTCTCCCCCGTAGATGGATCTGCACCTTTTATAGAACCACGATCCAACGGAGATGGAAGGAATTCGACAACAGCATTAAGCACCTGTTGAATTCCCTTGTTTTTAAAGGCTGACCCACAAAGCACTGGGCAGATCTTGTTCTCAAGAACCGCAACCCTTATTGCATTGACTATCAACTCAGCACTGACCGGTTTCTCCTCAAGAACCTGATGCATAAGATCATCATTAAAGTCAACAACGTGCTCAAGCATCTGTTCTCTCTGTAACCTTGCCTGCTCCAGCTCATTCTGAGGTATTTCCTCTTCCAGAACTTTTACACCGAGCGACTCTTCATCGTATCGGTAAGCCTTCATACGAATCAGATCTATTACTCCCTCAAACTGATCTTCTTTTCCAAGGGGGATCTGAACCGCCACAGGCCTGGCCGCAAGCTTCTTCTTCATTTCATCAATGACATTGAAGAAATCGGCTCCAATTCTATCCATTTTATTAACAAAGGCGATTCGGGGAACGTTGTACTTGTCGGCTTGACGCCAAACAGTCTCAGACTGGGGTTCTACGCCTCCAACCGAATCGAACACGGCAACTGCGCCATCCAGAACTCTCAAAGAACGCTCTACTTCAATTGTAAAATCCACATGCCCGGGAGTATCGATAATATTTATCCGATGTTCTCTCCAGGAACAGGTAGTCGCTGCTGAAGTGATAGTAATACCTCGTTCACGCTCCTGTATCATCCAGTCCATGACTGCATTACCGTCATGAACCTCACCCATTCTATGCAGTATCCCGGCAAAAAACAGGATACGCTCAGTTGTAGTGGTCTTGCCCGCATCGATATGGGCCATGATGCCGATATTTCTGATTTTATCAAGAGAAACTGGTTCTTCCATATTAAACCCTATCAGCATCGCCATCCTGTATTAAAAGACCACTACAGGAAAATCAAAGAACATCTCACTACCAGCGGAAATGCGCGAACGCCTTGTTCGCCTCCGCCATCTTGTGAGTATCAATCTTCTTTCTGACCGCACCGCCTTCATTCTTTGATGCCTGAATGAATTCATTGGCCAGTTTTTCAGCCATATTCTTTTCGGACCGCTCTTTTGAATAGTTAATAAGCCAGCGAATCGCCAAAGAAGCTCTTCTCTCAGCCGGAACCTCGATTGGAACCTGATAGTTAGCACCACCGATACGGCGAGACTTTACTTCAAGAACAGGCTTAACATTTTCAATAGCTTTCTTGAACACTCCCATTCCATCCTGACCAGTACGCTCTGTAATCAGATCGATAGCATCGTAGAAGACACCCTCAGCAAGACGCTTCTTTCCGCACCTTACCACGTTGTTCACGAACTGGGTAACCAGCGTGCTGTTGAATTTCGGATCAGGAACGAGATCTTTCTTTACTGCTTTCCTTCTTCTTGACATATTGATCCCTTATTTCTTTGGACGCTTTACACCGTATTTTGAACGACTGCGCTTGCGATCCGCAACACCTTGCGTATCGAGAGCACCGCGAATGATATGGTAACGCACCCCGGGGACATCTTTTACACGACCACCCCGGATCAACACAATCGAATGTTCCTGAAGATTGTGACCTTCTCCAGGAATGTAGGCATTCACTTCCATATGGTTCGTCAAACGTACACGAGCCACCTTCCGCAGTGCGGAATTAGGCTTTTTGGGAGTAGTTGTAAACACTCGCGTACAAACGCCGCGACGCTGTGGGCACTGATGCAAAGCCGGAGACTTGCTCCTGTTTTGCGGGCTCGTTCGCCCTTTACGAATAAGTTGACTGATCGTAGGCACCTGTCATCCTCCAAATAAAAGACAGTCTCATAAAATAATAATTAGAAATCAAAAATCAAACAGATTTAGAAAACATTTATTAAAATTGTTCACCAATATCTACAAAATCTTCATTTGTATCATGTTCCTCAACCGAAGATGTCTCAGTTTCCAGGTTTTTTACCCTTAAACTGCGGTAAATCCTGGATCCGGTACCTGCAGGGATAAGGTTACCCATGATCAGATTTTCTTTAAGCCCGTTGAGCTTATCGACCTTTCCTTCGACAGCAGCCTTTGAGAGAACCTTTGTAGTCTCCTGGAACGATGCTGCGCTCAGGAACGACTCGGTAGTTAAAGAGGCTTTTGTGATACCCAGCAGCAGCGGTTTGAATGTAGCAGGCTCACCGCCTTCTGCAATCACCCGTTCGTTAGCTTCACGGAGTCTCTTTTTCTCCACATCGTCACCTTCAAGGAATTCTGTATCACCTGCTTTTTCAATTCTTACTTTCCGAAGCTTCTGAGCAACGATTACTTCAACATGCTTATCGTTAATAGTTACACCCTGCAAACGATAAACAGCCTGTATTTCGTC
Source organism: Fibrobacter sp. (assembly GCA_012515615.1). GTDB lineage: Bacteria > Fibrobacterota > Chitinivibrionia > Chitinivibrionales > Chitinispirillaceae > JAAYIG01. Next base: position 22,633 of record JAAYYB010000085.1, on the reverse strand, counting down.
GAGCAGATACTGCTGAACTGCATTTTCTCCCTTAATTCTGAGAATATCATGCGGATCGATAGAGCCTTCGCTCAGACGGTCTCCAGCTTTGACTCTGTCACCCTCGTGAACGCGCAGATGTTTTCCAAGAGGAATAAGATAATCTCTTGCTTCACCCTGCTCATCCCTGACAGTAACTTTTCTGCTTCCACGCTCGTTCTCTCCGAATTCAACAAATCCGTCAATTTCCGTAACAACAGCCGCATCCTTGGGCCTGCGTGCTTCGAAGAGTTCAGCGACTCTGGGCAGACCGCCTGTAATATCACGTGTCTTACTGCTTTCTCGGGGGATCTTGATTATAACATCACCTTCTTTGACTTCCGCACCTTCCCTGAACTGCAGATATCCACCTGTAGGAACAGAGATGTTTGCGACTCGTTTATCATCCTCACTCATAATCTGAATATGTGGGTGCAAACGACGTTCGCGATGTTCAACTACAACAAGATTCGTTATCCCGGAACGCTCGTCATAAAGCTCTTGAACGGTTTCACCTTCGACGATATCGTGGAAATGAATTTTTCCGCCCTTAGTTGCGAGAATGACGTTATTATAGGGATCCCACTCAAAAAGGGTCTGTCCTTTGGTAACCTTCTGCCCATCATCTACTTTCATAAATGAGCCGTACGGAATATTATAGCGATATCTTTCACGTTCCTGTTCGTCATATACAATCATTTCTCCAGAGCGATTCATGACGACCAGACCATTCGGATTTGAAACAGTTTCAGTGTTCACCATCTTGACATAACCGTCAATTTTGGTTACTTCCTTTGACTGGGCGATAAGACGTGAAGCGGTACCACCGATATGGAAAGTACGGAGTGTGAGCTGAGTACCGGGTTCACCGATACTCTGGGCAGCCATAATACCGATAGCCTCTCCTATTTCCACAGGTTTTCCGGTTGCCAGATTGCGTCCATAACACTTCTTACAGACACCGAAGGGTGCATCGCAGGTCAATACAGAGCGGATCATAAGCGATTCGACACCTGCACTTTCAATTCTCTTTGCCAAATTCTCATCGATAAGAGTGTTTACAGGACAGATAAGCTCTTCTGTGACCGGATCATAAACATCTTCCTGGGTAACACGACCGGCAATGCGCGTTGAGAGTGCTTCCATGACTTCATCACCCTCACGAAGTTCCTCGATCTCGATTCCCTTGGATGTACCGCAGTCTTCATCGTAAACAACCACATCCTGCACTACGTCAACCAAACGACGTGTAAGATATCCTGCGTCTGCGGTTTTCAGAGCCGTATCTGCAAGACCTTTACGGGCACCATGAGTGGAGATGAAGTATTCAAGCACAGTCAGACCATCTTTGAAGTTTGAGATAATCGGGTTTTCGATAATCTCACCGACTGCACCGGTGATCTTTTTCTGCGGTTTCTGCATCAATCCACGCATACCGGCAAGCTGCTTGATCTGATCTTTACTTCCACGAGCCTGAGAATCCATCATGATGTAAACAGGATTGAATCCTTCCTTGTCACGCGCGAGGTGATCGTGCATGATATCGGCAACCATGCTGGTTGTATGTGTCCAGAGGTCGATAAGCTTGTTATATCTTTCACCTTCAGTGATAATACCGCGGTCATACTGCTTGCGGATTCTGTTTACTTCTTCCATAGTTTTGGCAACGATTTCCTTTTTCTCCTGAGGAACAACCAGGTCCTCGGCGCCAAAAGTGATACCTGCCCTTGTGGCATACTCATATCCCAGAGCTTTAATATCATCAAGAAATTTACAGGTTACCTTCGTACCCTTTTGTTTGTAAACTTCTTCCACAAGAGCCTGTATTCTCTTTTTGTTAAGCAGGTCATTATAGAACGGCATATCCTCCGGCAGAGCCGTATTGAGAATTACACGACCAGGTGTAGTTTCAATCAATTGACCTTTAATACGAACTTTAACCTTGGCATGAAGGTCAAGCTGCTTGTCTGCGAGAGCATGATGCACTTCTTCCGGATTGCAGAATGCACGGCCTTCTCCCTTGCGATTGACAGACATTTTTGTCAAATAATAAATTCCAAGCACTATGTCCTGTGTCGGAGTCATCACCGGATGTCCTGATGCAGGGCTCAGAAGGTTATTTGCGCTGAGCATCAGGAAACGGCATTCAAGCTGAGACTCAAAAGACAGAGGCACATGTACAGCCATCTGGTCACCATCGAAGTCAGCATTGAAAGCTGTACATACCAGAGGATGCAGTCTGATGGCTTTTCCTTCAACCAGCACCGGGAAAAAGGCCTGGATACCCAGTCGGTGAAGTGTCGGAGCACGGTTCAGAAGAATCGGGTGATCCTTGATAACTTCTTCAAGGATATCCCAGACTTCAGGACGTTCTTTTTCAACAAATTTTTTGGCACTCTTGACAGTCTGAACCAGTCCTCTTTCTTCAAGTTTCTGGATTACAAACGGTTTGAAAAGCTCCAGAGCCATCATCTTGGGAAGACCGCACTGATGAATCTTAAGTTCCGGTCCTACAACAATAACACTACGTCCGGAATAGTCTACACGCTTTCCAAGAAGGTTCTGACGGAAACGGCCCTGTTTTCCTTTAAGTAAATCGCTCAGCGATTTAAGAGGCCTCTTCCCTTCACCCTTGACAGAGAAGGAGCGGCGTCCATTGTCAAACAGTGTATCTACAGCTTCCTGAAGCATTCGCATTTCGTTACGCAGAATTACATCGGGAGCCTTGATCTCTATGAGCTTTTTGAGTCGATTATTCCTGTTGATTACCCTGCGGTAAAGGTCATTAAGATCTGATGTAGCAAAGCGGCCGCCCTCAAGTGGAACCAGCGGACGCAGATCTGGAGGAAGTACCGGAAGAACCCGCAGAACCATGTTCTCAGGTTTGTTTCCGGAACGCAGGAAAGCTTCAGCAATGCGCAGCCGTTTGAGATGCTCCTGGCGACGCTGCTCTGATGATTCCAGCTTTATTTTTGAGCGAAGGTCAATTGAGAGCTCCTCAAGATCGAGAGTTGCAAGCATCTCAAGAACCGCCTCACCACCCATTTTCGCTACAAACTGCTTATCCTGTTCCTCTAATTCGATATATTCGTCTTCACTGAGAAGCATTCCCTTGCGCAGATTAGTATTACCGGGATCAATCACCACATATGATTCGTAGTAAACGATTCTCTCCATTACGGTGTTGGGTAATCCAAGCAAATAGCTGATATGTGAAGGTACACTTTTGAGAAACCAAATATGGATAATCGGAACTGCAAGCTCTATGTGGCCCATACGTTCACGACGGACCTTGGAGTGAGTGACTTCCACTCCGCACCTGTCACAGACTACTCCTCTGTAACGGATTCTTTTGTATTTTCCACAGTTACATTCCCAGTTACGGACAGGGCCAAAGATTTTTTCACAGAAAAGACCATCACGTTCCGGTTTAAAGGAACGGTAATTAATCGTTTCCGGTTTGGTCACCTCGCCATAAGACCAGTTTCTAATTGTGTCATGGGATGCCAGACGGATGGACACCCCTGTTATTTCCTGTACTTTTTTGTCAAGATGGCTGATAAGTTCTGCCACGTATTACCCCCTGTTTAAAGGGTACCGCCAGGGTACCCCAACTGTTCAAATCAAGCAGCGGTTTCTTCCTCTGTAAGGATATCAATGTCAAGTGCCAGGGCCTTGATTTCGCGTACCAGCACTTTGAATGACTCGGGAATTCCCGCTTCCGGAGTATTTTCGCCTTTGACGATGGCTTCATAAATTTTAGAGCGTCCGGTCAGGTCATCGCTCTTCACCGTAAGGATCTGCTGTAAAGTAAATGCAGCTCCGTAGGCTTCAAGCGCCCACACTTCCATTTCTCCGAAACGCTGTCCACCAAACTGCGACTTTCCACCCAGAGGCTGCTGAGTGACAAGTGAGTAAGGTCCGATGGAACGTGCATGGATCTTGTCATCGACAAGGTGGCACAGTTTCAGCATGTACATGGGTCCGACAGTGACTTCATGATCGAACGGCTCTCCAGTACGTCCATCACGGAGCCTCGTCTTTCCGCTTTTGGGCAGATCTGCTTCCTCAAGCAGTGCCAGCACATCCTCGTAGCTTGCACCGTCGAAAACAGGTGTTGCAATACGCAACCCAAGCTTCTGAGCCGCCCATCCCATGTGAGTTTCCAGAATCTGTCCAACATTCATACGTGAAGGAACACCAAGTGGATTAAGGACAACATCCACAGGTGTGCCATCGGGAAGATAAGGGAGATCCTCTACTGGGAGAATCTTGGAGATAACGCCCTTATTTCCATGACGACCGGCCATTTTGTCACCGACCGACAGTTTACGTTTTTTTGCGACATAAACTTTCACAAGCTGCAGTACACCTGGTTTCAGTTCATCACCGCGTACCACTTTATCGATTTCCTTGTCAAGTTTGTCTTCAAGCTTGACAATCAGGTCATTTGCCCTGTAAAGCACCTCTTCAGCCTTCTGATTTTTGGTGTTTTCCTGGCAGAGCCCGTCCTTGAAGGAGATGTTTCGGAAATCAAGTTTTGAAAGCAGCGTCTTTGTCCACTTTTTCCCTGATGGTACAATCACCTCTCCAGTGTGGAAATTTGTGATTTCGTTTGAAACCCTATCTGTAAGGAATTCAGTGAGTTTCTCAAGACGAACTTTTTCGATTTCTGTAATCTGCTTAGAAATATCCGCCTTGAGTTCATCGATACGCTTTTTGTCTTTTTTCTTGGAGCGCTTATCGCGTTCTTTTCTGGAATAAATTCTGGTGTCGATAACCGTGCCTTTTAGTCCCGGCGGGGCCTTAAGTGATGAATCACGAACATCACCGGCTTTCTCACCGAAAATGGCACGGAGCAGTCTTTCTTCAGGAGAAAGTTCTGTTTCACCTTTTGGAGTAACTTTACCGACCAGAATATCTCCGGCTTCAACTTCAGTTCCGATTCTGACAACCCCGTTTTCATCAAGATTTTTCAGTGCATCTTCACTTACATTGGGAATCTCACGCGTCAACTCCTCCGGACCACGCTTTGTGTCCCGCACTTCAGTCTCAAAGACCTCTATATGAACTGAGGTGTAGATATCTTCAGCCACAAGCTTTTCGGAGATGATTATAGCATCTTCAAAATTGTATCCGCGCCATGGCATGAATGCAGCAGTGACGTTTCTACCAAGAGCAAGCTCCCCTTCACGAGTAGCATGACCGTCGGCCAGAACATCACCAACCTTTATTTTCTGCCCGGCTTTGACACAGACTTTCTGATTAATGCAGGTGTCCTGATTGGAACGTTCGTATTTAACCAGTTCGTATGTGTCAAATTCGGTGAGTCCCAGGATATCATCACCTGTCTTATCTTTAACTTTGCGCACTACAATCTTGGTTGCATCGACTTTTTCGATTACACCCGGATTTTTGGCTACAATCATACACCCGGAGTCAAACGCGGCACGCGCTTCCAGACCCGTTCCCACGAAGGGAGGTTCTGTACGCAGCAGCGGCACAGCCTGACGCTGCATGTTTGAACCCATCAATGCGCGGTTAGCATCATCGTTTTCAAGAAAGGGAATCAGCCCCGCAGCTATACTGACAAGCTGCATCGGGGAGACGTCCATATAGGAGATCTCCTGCGGTGAAACGACCGGGAAATCACCTCTGTAGCGTGCAAAGATCAGTTTCTCAATAAACTTACCCTTTGGATCAACAGGTGTGTTTGCCTGTGCGATAATGTGATTATCTTCCTGATCCGCAGTAAGGTACACTATTTCACCTGTCAATGCACCGTTTTCGACCTTCTGATAAGGAGTCTCGATAAATCCGAACTCATTTACTCTTGCATAAGTGCTCAAAGATGCAATCAGACCGATGTTTGGTCCTTCAGGTGTTTCAATAGGACAAAGGCGTCCGTAATGAGTGTGGTGTACGTCACGGACTTCAAAGCCTGCTCTTTCCCGTGTCAGACCTCCTGGACCCAGAGCGCTGACGCGGCGTTTATGTGTAAGCTCAGAAAGAGGGTTGGTCTGATCGAGGAACTGAGAGAGCTGGCTTGAACCGAAAAATGCCTGCACAACAGTTGAAACTGTTCGGGCATTGATCAGGTCCTGCGGTGTGACATTTTCTGTATCACGCAGACTCAGACGTTCTTTAATGGTGCGGACCATTCTGGTGAGTCCGACTGTAAACTGTGCCGAAAGAAGCTCACCCACAGAACGGACACGACGGTTTCCAAGGTGATCTATATCATCGATGAAACCGACACCGTCATTGAGCCCTATCATATATTTCAAAGCTGCAATGAAATCGTCTTTTGTCATCGTTGTGATATCATCCGGTGGAACTACTCCCAGGCGGGTATTCATACGATAACGACCGACATTTCCCAGATCATAGCGCTTTTCATCGAAAAACAGCCGCTGAATAAGATTACGGGCAGTTTCTACATTTGGCGGATCACCGGGACGCATTGTAGCATACATATAAAACAATGCTTCTTCTTCAGATTTTGTGGGATCAGAAGCAAGAGTATTACGAATGATCATATTCTCAGGATTTGAAACATCCTTGAGGATTTCAACGAAGTCTACACTGTTCTGAATCAGCTTTTTCAAGCGTTCTTCATTGATGACTTCGTTTGCGTCGAGAATAATTTCGCCGGTTTCTTCATTAAAAACAACGCGGGCATTAACAGCACCTAAAAGTTTTTCCCTGTTTTCATCATTGATGGCCATTCTGACGGTATCGTGGAACAATCCAAGTATCATCTCATCACTGGAGAACCCCAGGGCACGAAGCAGAATGGTTGCCGGCATTTTTTTGCGGCGATCGATATTAATTGTCAAAACATCATCAACATCAAGCAGAATCTCAACCCATGATCCGCGCTGAGGAATGATGCGAGCTGTGAGGAGTTTTTTGCCATTAGGATGAATTACTTCATCGAAAGTAATACCAGGGGAACGGTGCAACTGGCTGACAATTACACGCTCGGCACCATTTATGACGAAAGTGCCTCTTTCTGTCATAAGGGGAATTTCACCGATATAAACTTCATTACTTATTTTTTCAACGAACTTTTTTGTTTCCCCGTCCTGCTCATAAACAAGCAGTGACATGTCAACTTTAAGCGGAGCTGCATAAGTCATGCCCCGTTCTTTACATTCTTTAAGAGTATATTTAGGGATTCCAAGCTTATATCCGTCATATTCCAGGGAGTAGTACCCCTTTACATCATTGACCGGAAACAGACTTTGAAAAGACCCGTTTAATCCCTGTTTCTTCCGCATACGCGGAGGAGTATCGGGTTGCAGAAAAGCTTCATAAGATCTTGTCTGAATCTCAAGAAGATTAGGAAGATCAGCAACCTTTTTTATACGGGAATAGCTTTTTCTTTCAACCATTCGCACATCCCCTCAATGTTAAGCCGCAATCGCGGCATAATAAAGTAAATAAATAACACGAAACACCTTTATAAGGTGTTTCGTGCCATATCTGACTTGTTAGAAAAAAAGATATGTGAGAATGCGTGATTTTTAACACGCTTTCTAATGCAGATTTATTTAATTTCGACAGTAGCCCCGTTCTCCTCGAGTTTTTTCTTCAGAGCTTCTGCATCTGCCTTGCTCAAACCCTCTTTTACTGACTTCGGTGCACCTTCAACCAGGTCTTTTGCCTCTTTCAACCCTAATCCAGTTGCCTCACGAACTACCTTGATGACCTGAATTTTCTTATCGCCTGCAGCCTTGAGAACTACATCAAATTCTGTCTTTTCTTCAGCCGGTGCAGCAGCGCCTGCAGCAGGAGCCGCGGCAACAGCAACCGGAGCGGCAGCTTTGACATCAAATTTTTCTTCAATAGCCTTAATTAGATCGGAGAGCTCCAGGACGGTCATCCCGCCAATCGCCTCGATAATTTCTTCCTTATTTAAGGTAGCCACAATGAACCTCCGTTGAAATGAGATGAATAATTCGTTTTTTATATCCGTTTATTGAGCTGCGCTCTTTTTGTCTTTGAGCGCATTTAAAGTGCCTGTTAGCTTTGATAATATTCCGTTCAAAGCGCCGGCGAGATTACCCATAGGAGCCTGCAGGCATCCAAGTAACTGGGCAAGAAGCACTTCGCGGCTGGGAATATCAGCAAGCTTTAAAGCATCTTCGGCACTGAAATATGTTCCGTCAACAAAAGCAAGCTTAAGGGCCAGAAGATTTTTGTTGTCCTTCTGGAAGTCCCTTATAATCTTTGCAGGCGCAGTACCGTCTTTTGAGGCGAAAGCGACTGCTGTTGAGCCTTTGAAAAATGGAATAAACTCCTCTTTGCCAACCCGCTTTGCAGCTTGTTTAGCCAGAGTATTTTTCACAACAACAAGCTTAATTCCCTGTTTACGAAAATCGGAACGAAGCTTGGTTACCTTCTCGACATCGATTTTGTTGTTATCGGCAAGGAAAATTCCGCTTGCATCCTGGAATTTCTTCTCCAGATCCTCGATAACCGCTGTTCTTTCAAGTTTTGTTGACATTGCCTGAACCCTTTTTACTGTTTCCTACTTCAGATCGTTCTGATTTACTTTTATACCCTGCCCCATAGTACTGGTGAGGCTGACTTTTTTAATGTACTGGCCTTTAGCAGTAGCCGGCTTGGCCTTATGAACAGCTTCCATAAAAGCTTTTGTATTCTCAAGAATCTTTTGAGCCTCAAAAGAAAGCTTTCCCAGAGGTGCATGAAGAATTCCGGCTTTATCAACTCGGAACTCAACTTTTCCCTTTTTCATTTCTTTTATTGCCTTGCCAATTTCCATTGTAACTGTACCTACTTTGGGGTTAGGCATAAGGCCTCTGGTACCTAGGATTTTTCCCAGTTTTCCAACAACTTTCATCATATCAGGAGTAGCAACGACGGCATCAAACTCAAGCCATCCGCCTTTGATTTTTTCGGCCAGATCATCCCCTCCGACATAATCGGCACCGGCTTCTTTTGCCTCGGCTTCTTTTTCGCCCTGTGCAAAAGCAAGAACTCTGATAGTTTTTCCAAGACCGTGAGGAAGAACTGCTGCACCTCTGACAGCCTGATCGCTTTTGCGGGAATCAACACCCAGAACAACCGCGATTTCAACCGTTTCATCAAACTTTACATAAGAGTTGGATTTCAGGAATTCAATTGCTTCAGTAGCTCCATACTCTTTAAGTTTGTCGACTTTTTTATAAACCGCATCATACTTCTTACCATGTTTCATGAAAAAAACTCCCTTATCTTAAACAGGGCCTAACCCTCAGTCGGTGATATTTACACCCATACTTCTGGCTGTTCCCATAACTGTGTTCATCGCGGCTTCAACACTTGCAGCATTCAGGTCAGCCAGCTTCATTTCGGCAATTTTCCTGACCTGAGATTTCGAAATATTTCCGATTTTATCCTTGTTGGGAATTCCAGATCCTTTTTCTTTGCCAATTTCTTTAAGAATGAGAACAGAAACAGGCGGTGTCTTAGTAATAAATGTGAATGACCGGTCGGAATAAACCGTAATAACAACCGGAATAGTGAGCCCCGGAGAATCCTTTGTACGGGCATTAAATGCCTTACAGAACTCCATAATGTTAACACCCTGCTGACCGAGCGCCGGACCAACCGGGGGTGCGGGGTTTGCAGCACCACCTGGTATCTGCAGTTTGATTTGACCAACAATTTTCTTAGCCAATTTCCAGACTCCTGTTATCAACTGATTGGGGTAACATGCATGAAGTCAACTTCCACCGGAGTTGATCTGCCAAACACGCTCACCATAACTTTGATTTTGCCTTTTTCCGGATGAATTTCATCCACTACCCCGTCAAAATCTTTGAAGGGCCCTTCTTTGATTTTTACAGCATCACCAATTTCAAATGGCACTTCAGAAATCTGCTGACGAGAGATTTTCTCGGTTTGACCCAGTATTCTGCGCACCTCTTCATCACGAAGCGGCTGAGGCTTGTTACCGCCAATAAACCCGGTCACACCCGCAGTGTTAGTAACCGCATGCATGGTTTCTTTTGAAATTTCCATCTCCACCAGGACATAACTGGGGAAAAATTTGCGAGTAGTCTTCAGCTTCTTGCCGTTTTTAACCTGTACCACATCCTGTGTGGGCATCAATGCCTGCTTGATCTGATCTCCCAAGTCTCCAGACTGGATCAGCTCATTGAGGTACTGATGTACTTTGGTTTCCTGACCGGAATAAGTGTGAACTACATACCATCTTGCCGCCATCGAAAGCCTCTGTTACAAACCTGTTTTAAGAAACAACCCGACGACAAACAGCAACAGTTTGTCGCAGGCATAAACAAAAAGCGATACCACAATACTCAAAACTACAACAAGCATTGTAGCTCCTGTAACTTCGTTCTTTGTAGGCCAACTAACCTTCGCCAACTCTGAACGGACATCTTTTAAATACTGAATGAACTTCTGCATGATTGCACCATTTCAGGCCTGGAGGGACTCGAACCCCCAACCAACGGTTTTGGAGACCGCTACTCTACCAATTGAGCTACAGACCTAATATTCGGTTAAAATCCGCCCGACACTCCTTACGGGCAACGAAACTTACTTGGCCTCTTTATGAACAGTTCTTTTCCGTTCGAAGGGGCAGTATTTAGTAAACTCCACTCTCCCGGAATGTTTCTTCTTGTTCTTAGTGGTCTCGTAATTACGCTGCTTGCAGGATGTGCACTCAAGCGTTATCTTATCTCTTGGCATACAATAATCGCTCTATTCGTCGTTAACGGATTTATTCGATAATTTCAGTGACAACACCGGCACCAACTGTGCGGCCGCCTTCACGAACCGCAAAACGCAGCTCTTTTTCCATAGCCACAGGAGCAATAAGCTCAACTTCCAACTGTGCATTGTCACCAGGCATGATCATCTCTACACCATCGCCCAGCTTTATGCTTCCGGTAACATCGGTAGTTCTGAAATAGAACTGAGGACGGTAGCCCGGGAAGAATGGTGTGTGACGTCCGCCTTCTTCTTTTGACAGAACAACAACCTCTGCCTTGAACTTTTTGTGAGGTGTGATGGAACCGGGTTTTGCCAGAACCATACCACGCTCGATATCATTTTTATCTACACCACGAAGCAGCGTTCCGATATTGTCACCAGCCTGAGCCTGATCGAGCAGCTTGCGGAACATTTCCACACCGGTAACGATAGATTTGCGAGTGGGCTTCAGACCAACTATTTCAACTTCATCACCAACTTTAACTGCTCCACGTTCTACACGGCCTGTAGCAACAGTTCCACGACCTGTGATGGAGAAGACGTCTTCAACAGACATGAGGAAAGCCTTGTCCACTTCACGCTGAGGAGTTGGGATGTAGCTGTCGATAGCAGCCATAAGATCCATAATCGGCTTTGACTTTTCCGGATCTTCGGGGCTTGTCAGCGCAGCAATAGCACTACCTCTGACAATCGGTGTCTCATCACCAGGGAACTCGTATTTGGAAAGGAGTTCACGGATTTCGAGTTCAACAAGTTCCAGAAGCTCTGGATCGTCAACGACGTCGACCTTGTTCAGGAAGACAACAATTTTGGGCACACCGACCTGACGGGCCAGAAGAATGTGTTCACGAGTCTGGGGCATGGGACCATCAGCAGCACTAACCACCAGAATCGCTCCATCCATCTGAGCGGCGCCAGTGATCATGTTTTTGACATAGTCGGCATGTCCGGGGCAGTCAACGTGTGCATAGTGACGATTCTCTGTTGAATACTCAACATGTGAAGTTGCAATGGTCAAAATTTTGGTCTCATCGCGACGTCCCTGAGATTCGGACGCTTTCGCAACTTCATCATAGGAAATGGCTTTGGCCAGACCTTTAGCTGCCATAACGCGAGTAATAGCGGCAGTCAGGGTCGTCTTGCCATGGTCAACGTGTCCGATCGTACCTACATTAACGTGGGGTTTGGAACGATCAAATTTTTCCTTTGACATGGAAAACCTCTCAGTACATGGTGGATGTTAATTTTTATAGTTAATTAGATCAATACTTCAAGTTTCTTACTAAAAAAGCCCACGACCGGGATCGAACCGGTGAACCTCATCCTTACCAAGGATGTGCTCTACCTACTGAGCTACATGGGCACAAAAGAGCGGGCAATGAGATTCGAACTCACAACAGCCACCTTGGAAGGGTGGAGCTCTACCATTGAGCTATGCCCGCCTGAAATTTCAAAAATGGGCAGGGGTGGTTTCGAACCACCGTAGACCGGAGTCAATGGATTTACAGTCCATCCCCTTTAACCACTCGGGCACCTACCCAGAACTCTGGAGCCGATGGAGGGACTCAAACCCCCGACCATTCGATTACAAGTCGAACGCTCTATCAACTGAGCTACATCGGCAAAATACGAGAAAAGTCTTTCAAATATAATTGGTGTTATATATGAAAGTCAAAAAATATTTTCCTTTTCCGCTCAACTTTTCACTGATACTTTATCGATAATTCCGTACTTTTTGGCGTCTACAGCAGACATGAAAAAGTCCCTGTCGGTATCCTCAATAATTTTCTTTATTGATTGTCCGGTATGTTCTGCAAGAATCTGGTTGAGATTATCTCTGACTCTCAACATCTCTTCGGCCTGAATCTGGATATCGGATGCAGGACCGAACATATTTCCTGAAATCAAGGGTTGATGTATCAGAACACGTGCATGTTCCCAGGCCTGCCTTTTACCCTTCTTTCCAGCACAAAGCAGTACCGCGGCCATACTTGCAGCCTGACCCATGCAGACTGTGACCACATCAGATTTTGCAAACTGCATGGCATCGTAAATTGCCAGTCCGGAAGAAATCACACCGCCGGGGCTGTTAATATAAAGAATAATATCATCAGTTTTCTGACTGTCAAAAAAGAGTATCTTTTTAACAATTGATTCGGCAGACTCATCATTGATTTCACCCCACAGAAAAATCTCCCTGCGTTTGAGCGACTGCTCCTCCATTTCCTGACCAGTAAACATTTTTTTCATATTCTTCATAAAGTCTTCATTCTGATCCTTACCCATCTGTAAAGGCCTCCTTTTTAAATGTCATGTAAAGAAGCTGTTTTATCCGGGTCGGAAACTACCGCTGATGGAATCCGGCACTCTGTGGTTCCATCAGGCAGATCCTTTACAACTATCCCCAGCCCGGCGAATCCGTCACGAATCCGGTCTGCAGTACCGAAGTCTTTCCTGGCACGGGCATTCCGGCGTTTCTGCAATAAAGAAAGCAGAGTTGAACGGACTGTATCGGGTAATTGCGTTTCTGCATCCAGTTTTATTTTTACACCGTCAGCATCAGTTACAATTTCAACATGATGCTCAGGCACATTAAGCAAGTCCAGTCCCAGCACAAAATCCGCCCTGCGGACACATTCACGTTTAAGAGCCGCTTCCACGCTGCTGTTGTGGAGAAGATCCCATAGAGACGCCACTGCTCTTGGCATATTCAGATCATCACAGACATGAGTGTAAAATTCCTCAAGGAGTGCCACGACCTGCTTCTCATCAAAAGTTGCTTCTTTATCCTGAGCAGGGACCGCTTTGCGCAGGTTCTCGAGACTGTTTGCGGCAGCCCTGATTCCCTCCCACCCAAAAGCCAGAGGACTACGGTAATGAGCAGTAAAGCAGAACATGCGATAAGCAAGGGGCGGAATTCCCTCCCCGGCCAGTGTATCCAGAGTAATAAAATTGCCCCCAGACTTGGCCATCTTACCCTTTTCAACAACAAGGAATTCTCCATGTGCCCAGAACCGGACAAATTTTTTGCCGGTTGCGGCTTCTGTCTGAGCGATCTCATTTGTATGATGAACCCTTATATGATCAACTCCGCCGCAATGAATATCTATCGGCTGAGAGAGGAGGGCAAGAGACATGGCACTGCACTCGATATGCCACCCTGGAAATCCAATACCCCAGGGACTGTCCCATTCCATCTGACGCTTAACATCTGAAGGACTGAATTTCCATAGCGCGAAGTCTGTAACAGACCTCTTCTCCCCCATTTCAACCCGCTCACCAGCTTTGAGGCTTGATGGATCCAGTCCGGCAAAATCGCAGTATGATGGAAATCTTGTGGTGTCAAAGTAGATACCGTCAGAAGTTCGATATGTAAAGCCGCGTCTTTCCAGCTCTGAAACAAGCTCTATCATATCTTTGATATGATCAGTTGCCCTGGGCATTACATCTGGTTTCAGAATGTTAAGTGCCTGCAGGTTTTCCAGAAATTTACGTGTAAAGAATTCTGATATCTCCCAGACACTTTTACCCTCCCGTGCAGCACCCTTTTCCATTTTGTCTTCACCGGTATCGGCATCAGATGTCAAATGCCCCACGTCGGTGATATTCACCACGTGCTTTACATGGTAACCTGAGGCAACAAGAGCCCTTTTCAGGACATCCTCAAAGATGTAAGTCCGGAGATTACCGATATGGGCATAATTATAGACAGTCGGGCCGCAGCAATACATGCCCACAGGATCATTGACCGGCTCAAAGAGCTCTTTTTTCCGGGTAGCAGTATTGTAGAGGTAAAAAGGTCTTCTCATTTGGGCTAAAACTCCAGAACGACCTTGCCCGAACCTTTGGATACATTACCGATAAGAACCGGTTCGAATGCTGCCAGTTCAGGCGCTTTCATTATTGTATCGACATCCGCCTGGTCAACGGCCAGAACCAGCCCGACTCCCATATTGAATGTGTGATACATCTCCTCAACCTCAACATTTCCTGCCTTCTGCATCCACTGAAAGATCGGGTCGGGTGTCCATGAACTGGTATTAATTACCGCGTTACAATTTTCAGGAAGTATTCTGTCAACATTATCCTGGAAACCACCACCTGTAATATGGGCGCAACCTTCTATAATTTTCTTTTCCATGAAAGAAAGCACGGGACTGTAAGCACGATGCGGCCTGAGCAGTTCCTGACCGAAGGTCCTGCCCGTAGCTTCAAAGACATCACTGTATTGTTTTCCGGCTACTTCTCTGACTATTTTGCGTGCCAGACTGTAACCGTTAGTATGCAGACCGTTTGATCTCAGCCCGATTAAAGCATTACCCGGAACAATAGAACTGCCGTCAATCATATTTTCTTTGTCAAGAACTCCTACAATACACCCCACAAGGTCGTATTCACCTTTTCCGTAAAGGTCGGGCATCTCAGCGGTTTCTCCACCGATAAGTACGCACCCGTTAGCCTTACATGCCAGAGTAAGTCCGCTGACAATTTCTTCGAGCACCTGCGGGACAAGTTTGTTCAGCCCGATATAATCAAGGAAAAATAGCGGCCTGGCCCCAAGCACCAGAATATCATCAACACAATGATTCACGATGTCCTGTCCGACAGAGCCATGAACACCGGTTTCAAAGGCGATCATCACCTTGGTGCCAACACTGTCTGTGGAAGAGACCAGAATCGGGTTTTTCATCCCTGAGAGTCCGGTGAGATCGAACATTCCACCGAACTGACCGAATTTACCGACCACATGTTTGTTAAAAGTTGATGAGACCAGTTCGCCTATACGAACCTTCGCTTTATTCCAGACTGCGACATCAACTCCCGCATCAGAATAGCGTAACGGATTTGCCATAATCTTTTTCCATGAAGAGAAAGGTTTATGAAAGGGCTTCCCAAGGTGATTGTGGGGCTTAAGAATCAGATTAATATAGGTTAAGAAGAGGTCTGAGTCAACCTGGAATTCTCATCTTTAGATAAAAATTGGCCGCACACGGTACCAGAATTGCCTGTGGTTTCTTAAGGTAATACCTGATCCCCAAAAATGCTTAAACTCTGCAACCAGGGGTATTTAAAACAAATGGATACAAACAGCAGCCAGAAGGTAGTGGTCGTAACAGTAGTTTATAATGGCGAAAAGACCCTTGAAAGTACTATAACAAGCGTACTGAGCCAGACTTACACAAACATAAGCTACATAATCATAGACGGCGGGTCGACCGATAACAGTGTGAATATTATCAGAAAATATGAGCAGCAACTCTTTTACTGGATCAGTGAAAAAGACAGCGGGATTTTCAATGCCATGAATAAAGCGGTCAGGCTGATAAAAGATCCCGAGTCGTATGTCTGCTTTATCAATTCCGATGATTATTTCTGTACAAAGCGGTCAGTTGCGGAGATGATTGCCAACAGCGACAACTGTGATTTTATTTATGGGAAAGTAATCAAAACCGCTCCCGGGTATAACTATGTTTCAGGTTGGGAAATGAATCTCCGGATGTTAGCCGAAAAACATGTGAATCATCAGGCGGTTTTCACTAAAAGATACGTTTTTGACAAAATCGGTCTTTTCAGTGAGAGATACCGGATAAATTCAGACCATGAGTTCATTGTAAAAGTCTTCCGGGATTCATCTTTGAGTAAAAGATTTATACCCAACACAGTTTCTACAATGAGAACGGGCGGAATCAGTCACGAGAGAAACTTCCTGAGTATTTATGAGAGGCTTAACATCACAAGAGAATATTTTCCAGCCCATATTTACATAACGCAATGCATTCAGAGTTCCACAATGCTTCCAAGGCTCTGCTTCAGACTGATTCTGAAAAAAACCGGGCTTATTTACTTATGGAGAATCATCAAATCACTATTCCAGCCTTTGCCAATAGGAGGCAACTGATTCATTACGACTACAAATAGAATAGGTATTCGGTTTTTCAGGTCAACAGTTCCATAATCCTAAAAAACGCTGTTGGATAAATTAAACACATACAGCAAAAGTGCAACGTAATGGGGATCCCCGGACCTCAGAATTGCAGCCCCGCAATCCTTGAACAGGTTGTTTTTACCTTCCCGTCAGGTCCCCTTGTAGAGAATTCAACCAGGTACACTCCTACCGTTTTAATACCGGTTACAAGTGGTGGAATAGAACTCCCGCCGGAGATGTATGGTCTTGCTACACCGGACTGCTGAGCCACAACCCTTCCGTCGGTAGTGAAAACCCTTATACGGTACGGGGTCACAACTGACGGACTGAACCTGAAATGCAGCACGCCGCTCGAAGGGACTATGGCAGCGACCCGAAAAGGCTCTGCTTGTGCAATTTTCACTGTCAAAGGTTCTTGCACAAGTACAGAGAAACTGACGGATGCGGCAGCACCGCTATCATCTTTGACTGTTACCGTCATTTTATGCAGACCACAGCTGTCGGTTTTCCAGCTCAGCACTCCACTGTTATCAATACTTACCGATTTTGGACATTCACTTACCTTCCATGAATGTGACTGATAATAGTCCGCGTCATGTACCCTCATGCGAAGGACAAGGCTGTCACCCATATAAACAGTGTCATTCTCAACGGGAAACAAGATCGGTGAATCATTGAGTTCATCACCACGCATCCGGTCGCGGACAAAGGTCCCTGAAACCGAAAGCATCGCAGCTGTCCACCCCCCCAGAGTATCTGCCACTGATTTCAGTGCCGCCGAGCTTTCTCCGGAACCGCATAGACTCCAGTTGCACCATGATATTCCGGTGCTGTCAAGGAACCGCAGCCACACTGAGGACTCTTCCGGAAAAACACCACCCGACCCGGTACTGGTACTTGTTCCCCATTCCGAGACAAACAGCGCAAGGCCCGAATCAAGAGCAACCCGGGCTTTGCGCATCAGTGTATCACCGTGAGTCCCCGCATAAAAATGGAGTGTATAAGCTATATTGTCATACGAAAGAGGTGCGAGCGCTACACTATCAACATCCTGACTCCAGGTACTGCTTCCCACTAAAATGATATTATTGGTATCATACGCCCGGATCGCAGAAATTACTTCTTCTGCATACGGCCTGATATCTTTTTTCCAGAACACACTGCCATTGGGTTCATTGCAAATTTCGTAGATAATGTGGGAGTCGTTTTTATAAGTCATCGCCATCTCGGTAAAGAAGTCAATCGCCTCCTTCTTATATTCATTCGGGTCGTTATCATAAAGAATATGCCAGTCGATAATGCAGTAGATTCCCGCGGCCTTAGCCCAGGCGGCAATCTCCTTCACCCTGTTCTTTACTTTTGTATTGGTAATATATCCGTTCTGATCGGTATACATCGCAGCCCTGACCACACTTGCACGCCAGTCTGATGCAAGCCATTCAACGCTCTGCCGGTCCATGTACATGCCATACCACTGAAGTCCATGTGAACTCATTCCCTTGAGCTGCACCGGATAACCATCTTTGCTGCACAAATGTCCATTTTTAACGGAAAGTCTGCCATAGCGCACCAATGGCCGTCCCTCTGGAGGCTGCGGTTGTGATCCGATAACAAACTCCATAACAGCCTGCGTCGATCTTAGCTTGCCATCAGTCACTGTTACAGGAACATTCAGAATTCCACCACAGGAGTCGGGAATGATCTTTGTGCCCTCAACAGAATATCCAGTTCCGGGAACTATCTCAATCCAGATGCTGTCGTTATCGGGATCGGAGGCCACCACATTCTGCCCTAATGCGACGTTGATTTCATCACAACTGACATACGCTCCTCCTACAGCGAAGCGAATTACCGGCACACGGTTTCCTTTTGTCACCGTGAGGACAAGATTCAGAGCTTCCGAGGTATCGTATCGGTCAGTCGCCCTGACAGGAATTATAAGCTCACCGTAAAAAGAGCTGTCGGGTTTGATGGTAGGACCGTTTACTGTATAATGATCACCGGGTGTAACGACGAAATAAAGCGGATCTTTATCGGCATCCGATGCAATTGCCCCCCCCAATTCCAAGCCCAATTGTACAACTTTTCCACTGCCCGATCTCCCGCGGTTTCACCTCACTTAACACAGGAACGCTGTTTGGTACCACATGTACCGGCAGCATTACAGTATCGGAAAAGTACACTCCATCAGTCACCTGTACCAGAACGGCCAGGTCGCCGGTAAATCGGGTCTCCGGTATGACGAGACTATCCTCTACGGAATAATGCATCCCCGGATGTACGATGGTTCTGAGCCGCGTCTGATCGTCGGGATCAACCGCTTCAATACAGTTTAAATTGACAGTCACGGGTTCAAAGTAACGTGTGGTCTGTGGTGTAACCTTGACGATTACCGGAGCGTAGTCAGGTAAAATATTCAGTTTGACGCTCCTTGTCGTATCGGTTCCATCCGTTGCACGGACCGTTGTCCTGATTTGAGAGGTACGGCCGGAATCTATAACGACTGTATCACCCCGAACCGTCATGCCGCTTGCAGTATCGACGATAAATTTTAATGGATCGCTGTTATAATCCTTGACCCGCACAATTGACGTATTAATAATCAGCAGATCTCCATAGAGCCAGTTGATAGTCACCTGCGTATCGAGCGCCATGGGAGGACAGTTAGCAGCGGTCCGTTCGAAGGCACCGATGTCGATCCCACCGCAGGAGATACGGGGCTGTCCGGCAAGATCTGTGGACGGAATTCCAAGCCCGATGGTATCGGGAGTACCAAGATCAATACAGGGCGAACGGCCCGAAAGGACGTAGTTTACATTTGTAACGTCTGTAAACATCGGATCGACACCAACGAGACTATTCCGGAAACTGGTACTCGTTGTATCGATCGTGTCGGAAAGTGTATTGTCCCAGAACAGTGAATTAACGATTTGTGCACGCCATATTTTAAAACAACCCCCGTTTCCGGTATTTCCCGTCATGGTACAATTAATAAAATGGATGTCCCTGGTATCTATGCAGCCGGGAGTTCCACCGCCAGAATTGCCGGAAAATAGACAGTTGATTATTTTTCCCGAACTGATACCATAGGTAGACAGTGCAGCGGCTATACCCGGGGTTGAATTATTAAGAAATGAACAATTTACTGCACTCAAGCTGCTGTTGCTTAAATGTATGGCTGCAGCCCCCGATCGGGCATAATTCTCGCTGAAGACACATCGTTCAATTCTCAGGTCGGAATTGAAAAGGATAATGGCCCCACCATAGGTATTGTTGCTGTTTTTCCTGAAATAGCAGTCGTAAATAGAAATTCCCTTGTGGTAGTATATATGCATTGCGCCACCCGAGCGGTTGTTCTTTGCAAATTGAATTCTTGAGTACCGCAGAACCGACGCGCCGATGCTGCTCCGTTGCCCGAAAAACATGCCTATCCAGCAGGCGATTGTGTCTGTTGCCGAAAAGAGGATACTGTCATTTTCGGTGCCCTCGGCCAGAAGCGTTCCAATCACTGCAAGCGAACAGGAGGGCTGGAAAAGAATCACCGATCCGGGCGCAATGGTCAGCTTGACAGCTTCCGGAACCAGAACACCTTTGGTCACAATCACCGTATCACTCCACTGACTGTCCGCCTTAAGCGTATCAATGGAAATTGTGGTTGTAACCGCATTAATAACCGAAACACACAAAATTATGATCAAAAAAGATGACCGGATCAAAACATCGCTCCCGAAAAAGGTCGGTAAGTGGATCACCTGTAAATGTACACCATTTTCGCTGTTATGACAACTGATTTCATCGGTGGAAAAGACAACTTCCACCCTACCCACCTGCTACCGCGGACCCAGCCCATAACCAGGCAAGCAGGTGAGAAATGCGCCTCTTTACAAACCCGACCCAGTCGTAATATCAGATTTTTTCTATCCCTGAAAATGAAGAATACTATGACGACTCGCGTACCAAAACTATTCAGTTTGTAACGTTTATTTCAGTATTACTGCTATGTAATAATTCTGAGTTCAGATCATTTTTAAAAACCTTGAGGGCCTGAATGATTTTTTTCTTCCATAAACCTCCTTTCGGCGGACAGAGAGAAAAAAGAGGTGTTTCTCAGCACGGGTAACAGCAACATAAAAAATCCGTTTTTCCTCATCCCAGTTACAATCTATCTGTGGAGCTTTAAACAAGCCCAGAAGAAATTCATTTGCATTCCTGGGCTTAGGAACTGAATTAGGCTGATAATTAGGAAACACACTCTCTTCCATGTCACAGAGGAAAACAACCGGGAACTCAAGTCCCTTACTCTTGTGCACAGTGAGCAGTGCGGGGAATTTTTCAGAATCGATCGATCTTTTTTCCAGGTACTCAGAGACCCATTGCAAGCTGCGATTGAGCCTGAAGAGAACGGCCATTGATGGTATCAAGACATTTTCTATTGTGCTTATAAGAGAAGCTTTCTTTAAAATCCAGGAAAGCATCTGCTCCTGATCATCAAAGGCATGAGCAGATGGGACAGGACCGGAACCAGTCCTGCATTTCCCTGAAACCAGGATTTTTCTGTAAGCAGCTGGTTTATCAGAATTGATTTTGTTGGCGGATTTGAGAACAGATGGTGTACTGCGATAGTTTATCTGCAGTTTCAGTACCTCAGCACCCTTGAAATGGCTGCAGAATTCAAGAGTAGGTCTTATATCAGCACCACGGAAAGCATATATCGCCTGATCATCATCCCCTACAGCAAAAAGGTATTTATTATCTGCCAGCAAAGCTTTAAGCAGAGTGATCTGGACAGGATTGGTATCCTGAAACTCATCAATAAGAATAACCCTGAATTTCAAGGCAAAAAACTCTGCGATAGAGGGTTTACATCGAAAAAGACGCAAAGTCCCGGCAAGCAGGTCAGAGAAGTCCCAGAGCCCCGAAGATTCCTTATCTTCCTGAAGTCTTCTTTCAATAGAATTAAGAAGATCCGACTGTGATTTATCAAGTTTTGAGAGTCGCTCCGGGAAAACTGCCTTTTGTGCCAGCAATGAATCGATACCGAAAAGATCTGACCGAAGCATTTTCCGTTCAAGAGTTGTTGTTAGACTAACAAGCTTTCCAAGCCGCTCTTTTTCATTTATAAGCCTGGGGTTAGGCTGAAATCCGATATCGGAGAAGTGATCTGCTTTATCAAAAGATCCCGATAGTACTTTCAGTGCAAAACCGTGAAATGTTGTTATAACCGGTAGTTTGTCAAACTTCTGTGCACAAAGCAGACGGGAAACTCTGGAAGCCATTTCATCAGCGGCTTTACGGGTAAAAGTGAGAGCGAGAATTTTTCCTGGATCTATACCCGATTCAACAAGAAATGCTATACGCCGGGTAAGCACAGTTGTTTTACCGCAGCCGGCACCGGCGAGAATCAGGATGTGTCTATCAAGAGAGGCGGTTACGGCGTTTTTCTGTTCTTTATTTAGGCCGTCAAGAAGAGTGTTGTTCATCACTAATTTTCCCCCTTTAAATTGATTTCGGGAAGTAAATAGAGAGTAAGGAAGACAGAATTGGATAGGATGGATTTTTGGAACGGGAGTAAATCCGGGTCATGCGAAAAGAGGAAGATAGAGCAAGATATGGGCCGGAAAAATCTCGGGGTGTCCGGGGTGACTTAACCCCAGAGATGACATAGTGCCAAGACCCAAGGTCCCGATTTCACCTCAGAGATGAAAAAGTGACAATGCAAAATTCCCAAATTCATCTCTGAGGTGACATAGTGCCTCAACCCCTCAGACTACCTGATTCATCTCTGAGGTTGAAAAACAAGGGATTTTCAAGGTTTCTACTCGCTCCCGGCTTTTTGTCACGGTTTTTGCAAGTCCTTTCCATCCGGTATCCTCTGTACCACAATCAACAAAGGATCAATCATGTGCACCCAACCCAGAATGGTCGTTCCTTTCGCTTTCT
>JAAYYB010000084.1 GCA_012515615.1 Fibrobacter sp. | reverse complement strand
GCCCGCTGGTATATACTTGCCAATAAGAAGGTGATGATAAAAGGACTGGGTTTTGATTCGATCCGGACGGAATTACTCGTTCTGGGCAGTATGGCTACTTTGCTGATAGCGGTGAGTTTGAGAAAATTCAAGAACAGGCTGGAATAGTTTATGTTAAAGTTTTTAATCGAAAAAGAGTTCAAACAGCTCAGGCGTAATAAGTTCCTGCCGAAAATGATCATTGTATTTCCTTTTATGGCGCTGCTGATCCTGCCGCTTGCAGCAAACTTCGAGGTTAAAAATATCAATCTCACCGTTGTCGACAACGATCACAGCAGCTACTCCTCGCGCCTTGTAAATAAAATCATCTCTTCAGGTTATTTCAGACTGACAAATGTCTCTACAGCCTATAAAGATGCTCTTCGTGCGGTTGAACTGGACAAGGCGGATATAGTACTTGAAATTCCGGCTGACTTTGAATCTGATCTTGTAAGAGAGAAATCTGTATCTGTTATGGTCTCTGCCAATACTGTCAACGGTACTAAAGGCGGGCTGGGAAGTGCGTTTCTGATAAGCACTATAAGGGATTTCAGCAGTGATATCCGGACCGAATGGCTGCAGCCCGGCGATCAAACAACTTTCCCGTCATTTACAATTCAATCACTGTTCCGCTATAATCCCCTTTTGAGATACCCGATTTTTATGGTACCGGCAATTATGGTAATGATGATGGCCATGATTTGCGGTTTTCTTCCGGCACTGAATATTGTAAGTGAAAAAGAAAACGGCACAATAGAGCAGATTAATGTAACTCCAGTTAGAAAGCTTACATTCATTTTGTCTAAACTTATCCCCTACTGGATTATCGGGTTTATTGTTCTGACAATCTGTTTCGGGGTTGCTCTGTTAGTCTATGGACTCAAACCTGCCGGAAACTTGCTGACCATCTATTTGTTTGCGTCAATATTCGTTCTTGCCTTTTCCGGTCTTGGTTTGACAATCTCCAATTTTGCGTCCTCAATACAACAGGCGATGTTCCTGATGTTCTTTTTTGTGATTACCTTCATATTTCTCAGCGGTCTCTATACACCAGTCTCAAGTATGCCCCAATGGGCTCAGGCGATCAGTATCATAAGTCCTTTGAAATACTTCATTCAGGTCATGCGATCGGTTTACCTCAAAGGCAGCGGTTTCAGCGAACTCATTGTTCCCTTCTATGCATTGTGCGGCTTTGCCCTGTTTTTCAATGCGCTTGCCGTCATAACCTACAAAAAAAGTGCCTGAAAATTGGCGGGTTGTTGAGCCGAGTCAAAACTGCGCCAAAGTTATTCCATAAACTGTGAGTGTTGACTTTCAGAACCGATCTTTGTTATACTCTTTTTTAAGTACGTTTATCATAAGGAGGCTTATTTTGCATGCGATAACCGAAAAGCTTCAGCTGCATCTGTCCCTTTCGTTTCAGATGCTGGAGAATGTCATTGAATCATGTCCTGATACATTCTGGGTAGCACAGGAAGAAAACGAGTCTATCTGGAAAAGGGTACTGCACACTCTGGAAAGTATCGATCACTGGATGGTTGATTTTTCTGACTATCATTTCAAGTCTCTTTTTGATACATACACGGCAGAGATGGACCAGACATGCTCATCTCCCCCCCTTTCAAAGAAAGAATTGTTGTCGTACAAAGATCTCATTAAACCCAAGATTGACCGTTTCTTCTCGGAAATGGACGACGTGCGATTGACAGAGCACAGTTCTGTTCATCCCGCGACCACATTCCTTGATATTATTCTCAGCCAGATCAGGCACATTCAGATGAATGTCGGATATTTCAATCAGATATTAAACAGCAGTGACCTGAAAAGCCCCACGTGGCTGGGATACAACGAGAGTTGAGAGTCACAAGTTGCAGGAAACGAGATGCAAGTTGTAAGATGCAAACGAGATGATTGATATCCGTTAATATTTTGACCGTGATTCATGATTTGTAATTGGTAATTTAGTTCCTCCTGGCAACATTGGAATATTGTAAATTTCTGAAACCTGAAAAGCTGTACCAGCAAAGGGCAATGTCCGTAATTCATAATTCGTAATTTTATCAAACTGGGACAGAATTTGAACTTTCAAATGGATTTTTTGGTATTATTCTGGGTTCACTTTTGACTGTAAAAATACAGCGCTCCGGCAACTTTGTCGGAAATTGAAAGAAGTTCCCAGCGGTATCAAATAATGCTTTCCTAAAATGTCAATCAGTTAAACAGGGATCAATGAAACTGAAGTTAATTTCTTTAAAAGAACTCTTTGAATCGACTAAAAATACTGTTTACAGATTTCCATTACTCACAGTCTTCTTGTTAACAGGTGCCGCAAACCACCTTTACATCGATATCTGCAAAACAGAGCCTCTGGAGCACTATTCGCGGAATCTGTTCATGAGTATTGTGCTGCTGCTGCCTGTGCTCTATGCTTTGCAGATGCTTTTTGAATCTGGATGGATCAAAAAAAGACTCAAATTAATACTGGAGGCCGCTTCTGCAGCACTTGCGGGCCTCTACTTTTATACTCTTCCCGATTCATCCCTTACCACATTGCACTTTTCCCGTTTTTTTCTTCTTCTCATAATCTCTTTTCTCTTTTCATTGATCTGTATAAAGGAACATGTCAGCAGTGATGCTCTTTTCTGGCACTTTCATGCGATTCTTTTTTCAAGATTGAATCTTGCATCACTTTACACATCAGTAATACTCGGAGGTTCAGCCGCTGCGCTTGGCGCAATCGATGCCCTTTTCAGCACTAAACTTTTTGGCAATCAGGAAATCAGGATTGTAATTGTGACCTTGTGGTTATTCACTCCCCTGTTCTTTTTAGCCGGTGTGCCCCTGCTTTCAAACAGATCTGAGATAACCTCATATAAACCCAAATGGATCAAGAACATAGGGCTGTATGTTCTTTTACCGTTATCATCTGTTTACCTTCTGATTCTTTACGCTTACATGGGAAAAATATCGTTTCTATGGAGACTTCCCGATGGCATGGTTTCATACCTTGTGCTCTCTTTTGCCGCATTCGGAATACTCTCTCTTATTGTAATCTTTCCTTTTCAGAAAGACGAAAACTACAGATGGAGCTACTGGTTTGGAAGGCTCTTCTATTTTCTTCAGTTCCCGCTTTTAATCCTGCTTGGGATCGCAATTTACAGAAGAGTCACTGAATACGGAATCACATTCCGCAGATATTACGTTGTAGCACTTGCATTCTGGCTTCTATCAATTACAGTTTTCATGATTGTCAGAAAGAACAGAAACCTGATCGTAATTCCGTTGTCACTATTTCTGCTTGCTGTTCTGTCTGCTTCGGGACCATGGAGTGCATTCAATCTCTCTTTTCTGAATCAGAAAAGCCGTCTCATGAAAATTCTGGAGGATAATGCACTGCTGCAGTCAGGAAAACTTGTAAAAACAGGCAAGGATCTGCCCGGGGAAGTCAAAGCCGATATCTGTTCTATAACAAAATACCTCTACGATTACGGTAATCTTGGAAAATTGGCTGTACTGTCAAACACCGGAGATTCACTGACCCCCCAATTATTTGTCGCACAGATGGGTTTTGAATGGGAAGAGAGATGGCAGTGGCAAAACAGGAACAAGGATTACTTTCACTATTCTTTACCCGAAGGTCCACATGAAATCAGGAGCGATGGATTTGATGCGCTTGTAAACATGAATATCGCTTCTTTTGATACATCCGACAGCAAAGTCTTAATTAAAGAAATCGAAATTGAATACCGCAGATTATCGGAAAGTTTCCTGTTCCTCTCCTCAAATGGCGACTCTGCGGTTCTGCAGTTAAAAGATGTCATCAGCAGTTTTGAAAAGAGGTCCGGAAAAAACAATAATACAATCGGATATTTCCCTTTTGAAAATGATCACTTCGCAATCACCGGCATTTTTGACAATTTGTCAGGCAATAAAGATTCTGGTAAGATCACTGTTAATTCTGTCAAAGTGATGTTTTTGATCAAAAGGAAGTGAAAACAGATGAATAAAATCTGGTGCCGCCAGGTTCGATTCCTCGTCGGTTTCCCATGACAGCGTATGCCAGTTGTGGATCAGCACCATTCCCTGCCGCAGCCGGTCGAACAGTGCGTGCGGAATAATATTGAAAATTTCAAAGTAATTACCTTCACTGTTGGGGTTGAGAACTGAAAGCCGGCTTTTTACCGTAAGTCCAGGAGCCACTATAAGGATATTTTTCGAAAACCTCTTGTTTTGCGGACTTGCAACCTTGTTGAGTATCTGTCATGCGATAACCATTGCCATGACGATCGTTTTTCCGGAACCGGTCGCCATTTTGCTGCACCACCGTACAAATTCTCCGCCATCACCGGGAATATCAATACCAACTTTTTGGCACCCGGTGCTTCAGTCAGCCAGATATGTTTCTATCGCTTCGAGCTGGCAAAAGAAAACCTGCGTTCCTTGCGTTCTTCCGGGGCCTTCCAGTGTTCAAGCAGTCGCTTGGTAATGCCGGTAATGCCCGGATACCCACTCCCCCGCCACTGTTTAACCCGTGGCCGTATCTTATTTGCAAGTTCTATGGGAACAAAAATGCTTGGATCATCGAATGCTTTTGATTGCGGGGAAGCAATAACATATCCCGCTTCACGGCGGCCATCTGCCAGATTGAAAACCCGATTCTCCCGGTCATACGACCAGTGTCGTGACGGTTCTTCATACGGCGAATTGATTATCAGTTTGTCTATGGTTGTTTGCGGCATTACCGTTTCCTGTTTTTCTGTTCGAGCAGGGATTGGAGCGGTTTTTCGGTAAGCAACCGCATCTGCTGTATCGCTATTTTGTTCAGTTTTGCAAGACGTTCCGGTTGTGAAACACCTTCATTGATAAAAAGTGCGTTCAGATTCTCCATATTGGACAGACAGACCAGTTGATTTACATCTGCATAGTCGCGGATGTTTCCCTTCTGGCCGGGGTTGGCATCCCGCCACTGCTTCGCAGTCATACCGAATAACGCCATATTGAGTACATCCGCTTCGGTGGCGTATACAAGATTTATCTGGGCTTTGGTCAGTTCAGGCGGGATGAGGTTTTCTTTTATCGCATCGGTATGTATTCTGTAGTTAATCTTGGCGAGATTGCGCTTGATGTCCCAGCCAAGCTGTTTTTGTTCCTCTTCCTTGAGCCTTTGAAATTCCTTGATGAGATACAGCTTGAACTCAACGGAAATCCATGAGGCAAATTCAAAGGCAATGTCCTTGTGGGCAAAGGTTCCACTGTTATATCTACCGGCACGTGAATAGATACCGATGGCATTGGTTTTTTCAGTCCAGCGTTTCGTGGTAAGCACAAAACCATTGCTGCCACTTTCATTTCTAATACTACTGAATTCCGTAGTATTAAAATCCGGATTGTTCAGACGTTCCCAAATGCCCATGAACTCCACGGTAAATCTGGTACTCAACCAGTGCGATATCACCAGAGAGGTTTCTGCAGGGTTTTTATATTTGGCAATGTCCGTCAGCGATATGAAATCATCATTATTTCGTGAAATAACAGCCACATCCTTACCATTGACATTGATTGTCTGTTCCATATATTCTCCCTACAGCCTGATAATTTTTAAACTCTCAATGCCCCGATCATCGACAATCTTTACGGCTACACATTTGCGGTTTCCCGGTTCAAAGGGAATTGATTCAGTGCCGCGGAATGCCTCAATTTTCTCTTAATCGATTTCCGCTTTCAGGTTGCGGGCAAGTGTCGCCCATCCTTCTCTGGCACCGGCCATCGGGAAAAACACCTGTGATGGAAACAGGCTTCGCCAGTCGTAATTAGTATCAAGCATCCACATGGCGATCTGGTGTTTTCCGCCCGATTCGACATTTCCGGTTTTGGGGTTGTAGTAGTCGAAACCAAGCACCTCTATCTGATACTTGCCTTTATGTTCGCCTTTTTTAATCTCTTTCAGTTCAACTTCCGGCTGCCCGATAAGCCAGAAACTTTCGTTGCTTGAACGTTTTTTTTTGCAGATCATCCGTAAGAAGATCGGCGTTCACCTACACCTTGAGCAGTTGCATTCCGGTGACGTTTGCAGGTAATTCATCGATATCCTTTGCCGCTTCCCCGTCAAACTGGAATGCGCAGAACAGAAGCAGGTCGGGGCGGAATGCGCGGGCTTCCTGCCAATCCATTGGAAATTTATCTTTCCAAGATCGATGCCAGTCAGTTTCATTTTCCCACCATGAATCATAGTTACGGTTTCCTTTGTGTGCCCAATGATTAACATTAACCTCTCCACATTTAGCAATTAATTCAGAACCACAGCTAGGACAAAATCCTTTAGCTCCTTTTGAAGCTTCAACTTTGTTCCCATCATTAAGTGCGTATTTCATGTTCTTCCCTAAGGACTTTAGCCGACAGTTAAACGTATTATTCCAGTTTAATAAATAGAAAATGGGCTATTGTACTTCAATACCATCTATCGGCAACAAGACGCATTTTATCTCTTTTTTGCCCTACCTGCCGAAAACCGAATTTTTCACCAAAACCGTAGACCTCTACGGTCACCACCGGAGTGATACGGTTGATAAGTCATTGAAATTATTAGTTGAAGATGCTGCCGTGGGCAAGTTTCCTGAACCTGTTTTCACCCTTTGTGGCGAGTTCTTTCCGCTCACCACAACTTGTTACTGCTACACCATCCTCTTCAACCTTGCCCCGAACATCCCATCCATGTCGTGTTCATACGGGCTGATAAACAGATACCCGCTGTCATCAACAAACTTGGCAGGAATTGAATCGGGAATCTGGTCCAGGACAAACTCCGGATGAGTCTTAAGGAAGTTTTCTACCTGCATCTGGTTCTCTTCAGGTTCAATAGAGCATGTAGAGTAGACAAGGATTCCCCCGGGAGCAACAACCGATGCTGCTGAGTTAAGGAGCCTTTTCTGGAGGTCAGCTAGTTTTTCGATATCCTCAGGGTTCTTTATCCACCTTGCCTCAGGATGCCTATGGAGGATTCCAGTGCCTGTACAGGGCGCATCAAGCAGAACCTTATCAAAAACGCCTGTAGACGGAAGGTGTTCCCCGTCACATACCAGTGGATAAACATTATGCAGATTCATCCGTCTTGTCATCTCAACAACGCTCATAAGACGGGATTTTCTCAGTTCAGATGCTACTACTGTCCCGGTATCACCGGCAAGCTCAGAGATAAGGGCAGTCTTTCCTCCAGGTGCTGAACACACATCCAGCAGATGCTCCCCTTTCTTGACATCAAGAAGTGCAACAACCCATCCCGAAGAAGGAGCCTGCACAACACACATCCCCTGCTGGATCATCCGGAGACTTTCCGGAAGCAGTGTTTTTTTCAATTTATAATAGAGATTCAGGTATCCTGCGGCAGGCTCACTGATCGTGCGCGCATCAGATTCAAACTGCTGGCGTGAAATATCTCTTAATTTACGTCTGAGGTAGATTGAAGGTTTTTCGTTATTGAAACTGAGCAGACGCTTGGTTCTGGCCAGTCCAAGCCTCTTGAGCCACCGCTCTATCATCCAGCGGGGATGAGAGAATTCAATTGACAGCCGTTCTACAAGGTCTTTCTGCGGATCAGGGAAGGTGATCACCTTATTACTGTTTATGATCGCTCTCATCACCGCATTTACTATCCCGGAATACCGCTCGGTTCGAGTGTCAATTTTTGCAAGCTTGACACTTTCATTTACCGCGGCATGATCGGGAACCTTATCCATATAAAGAAGCTGGTAGGCGCCGATACGCAAAATCCGGTAAAGGGCATCATCTTTGATTTTTTCACTCACGTACTGATCTACCGCATAATCAAGGGTTGTTTTATGACGAATCACCCCGTAGATGATTTCAAAAACGAACCTTCTGTCCCGATGATCGATATGGGTGTTGTTGAGCCCTTTTTCAATTATTTTCTCGAGATTTCCCGGATTTTTATCAAATTCAGTAAGAATTTTCAATACCAGTTGACGGGAATTGATCGCGCTTTTTTCTGAATACCTATGCCGCGGTTTATTCACTGCAGCATATCTCCTTCCTTGAGAGGTGTACCTAAAAGAAAATCATGCACATTCATTGTTTTCCGGCCCTCAGGCTTTACGACTAATACTCGTAACAGTCCCTCGCCACACATAACATCAAAATGTTCCCTCGAAACAGAGACTACTCTGCCCGGTTCAGCAACCCGAACGGATTTTCCCTCCGGTATTGCCCATTCTATTCCCAGACGCCTGCCGTTTAAATTCGCAAATGTCCCGGGAAATGGTTTGAATGCACGGATTTTGTTGAATATTTCCAGATTAGTTAAACTCCAGTTTATACGAGATTCTTCTTTGGAGAGCTTTGGGGCATTGGTGGACAGTTCATGTTTCTGAGGAAGAGTATGCACATCCCCGCTCTCAAGCATTGCCACAGACTCCACCAATGCTTCTCCGCCAAGCCGGCTCAAACGCATGTAAAGCTCAGGGGTAGTCTCTTGCGGGCCTATCGGAATTTTCCTCTGAAGCATTATCTCCCCGGTATCGACCCCCTCCTCAATTCTGAATATTGTCACACCGGTTTCAGTCTCCCCGGACTCAATAGCCCGCTGAATAGGAGCCGGTCCACGATATTTGGGAAGCAAAGAAGCATGGATATTTACAGTACCCATCGGCGGTATCGCAAAGATCTGCCTGGGAAGGATACGGAAGGCAACAACGACAAAAAGATCAGCTTCAAGTTTTCGGAGGGCCTCGGGTAGTTGAGGATCTTTGAGGTTTGCCGGAGTTAATATCGGCTCGAGTTTTCTCTGACGTGCAAAGCTGGTCACCGGTGAATCTGCCATTTTAAGTCCACGCCCCTGAGGTTTAGCCGGCGTGCTTACAATTCCTACTATAGAGTGCTTCTGAAGCAGACTCTCAAGTGCTGGAATTCCAAAATCGGCCGATCCCATAAATACTATACGCATAAACCTCTTTGTTCCTCAGATTGGACTATAAAATACCTCTCGCGAAATGATGATAGATGAATTATCCCTGCGATTTTCAGGATTATCAGGGAGAGGTGAGGTTAGCCTCTAAAAAAATAAAAGCAAACACTTTGCGGCTTTGATCTGCGATATCTGCGGCGCCCAAAGAAACCGTTTCTTTGAAAAACATGAAATACCGCTATAAAATTTGATTTTACCTGCCCCATGTGGTAATTTGAAACTTAATACCAACCCTAAAATTCGGTCACGAATAGTTAAGGAGATCCGCAAGATGTCTTCCAATTACATGCCTATTGAGGAACTTGAGCTCTACTGCCGCTTCTGTGATAAGATTACTCCGGCTCAACTCAACAGGAGTATAGCTGAAAATGGAAGAACTCTAAGCAGGAATTCCACATTTGAGTATTACTGTACAAAATGCTCCAAAACCATGTGCTTTTCCGGAAATGATCTGGCCGAGCAGGAACAATCGGGTGAGGAAGTTACAGCAAGAGTATACAGCCCCTCTGAACATTATTTTATCGGGAATTTGATCCAGCATAAAAAATTCAAAAAAGGTGTTGTCGTCGGCAAAGACAATGGCACTCCCAGTAAAATTCTGGTAAACTTCGAAAAGTCAGGTCTCAAAAAGCTAATACAGGACTTATAGAGAGCCTCTTATAAAGGTGAAAATCTATACGCGAAATCAAATTTTCACCTTTATACAGTATTCTAATTTCCTGAACTAAAGCCCCAGTGGGCCAAATTCTTAGTACCATTCATCAAAACAGCGCGGAATTATCTTCTGAACGACCTTTCCGGGCGTTGTTGAACTTTTTTTGCAGAGGGGGAAAAATGAAAGAAGAGTATCTTGAGAGAAGATGTCAGTCCTTCATAAAAACTCTTTGTGAAGATATTCCGGAAAGGTGTATTGGAAGCAAAGGCAATAAAGAAGCGACAGATTTTTTTCGTAATGAGATGTCTATCCTTGGCTGGGAAACCGATTCTGCAGAGCTCGATGTAATCGAATGGAAAGAATCCAGTGCTCTACTGGTCGCCAGCGATAAAAGCTTCAATGTTTTTGTGAGTCCCTACTCTAAAGGGTGCGATGTAACTTCAGAACTGACAAGCGCATCAAGTGTCGATGAGCTTGAGGCTCTTCATGCTGCAGGGAAGATAATTCTTTTGCATGGAGATATCGCAAAAGAGCAGTTGATGCCTAAAAATTTTGTTTTTTATAATCCAGAAGAGCATAAGAAAATTATTGGTCTGCTGGAAAAAAGCGGCGCATCAGCGATTGTCTGTGCTACAGGCAGAAATGCTGCGACTGCCGGAGGCGTTTACCCTTTCCCGCTGATTGAAGACGGTGATTTCGACATACCATCGGTTTATATGACAGAAGAAGAAGGAAAAAAACTTCTCTGCTTCACAGGAAAGAGCGTTTATCTGCGTTCCTTGTCACAGCGCATCCCATCAAAGAGCTACAATGTATCCTGCAGAAAAGGTTCAGGGCCACAGAAAATAGTTGTGACGGCTCATATCGATTCAAAGAAAGGCACACCGGGGGCCATCGATAATGCTACAGGCGTAGCGGTACTTCTGCTGACAGCAGAACTGCTTCAAAATTACCTGGGAGAGCTGCAGATAGAAATAGTGGCTTTTAACGGTGAAGATTATTATTCTGTTCCAGGACAGATGAAATATATTGAACAAAGCAGTGATAAGTTTGATAAAATCCTGCTTAACATCAACATTGACGGTGCAGGATACAGAATTGGTCCCTCCGCTTTCTCTTTTTTCGATTTACCGGAAAACATAAGATCGATTTCCCAGACTGTTTTAAATGAGTCTTCAGGAATCACAGAGGGGGTACAGTGGCCGCAGGGCGATCACAGCATCTTTGTTCAGTACGGAATACATGCGATTGCGGTTTCATCTAAATGGTTAATTGACAATATGGAACAACAGGATATTACCCATACACCTAAAGACAATCCTGAGATTGTTGACGTATCAAAATTAGTCCGGATTTCCAGGGCCATAGAGTCACTTATCAGAAAAATTACCTGCGTGGAATAAAACGGGGCTTTTTGTTTCGCCAGTCCTGAGGCTCAGAGGGTTTAAATTCTGGGTAACGTTCCAGCAGCTCCTGGAACTCTTTCTTTGCAAGATTGATATCAAGGTCCTTTTCCTGAACGTTATTCAGGTATCTGTTGAGCCAAACCAGAGCAGAATCGGGCTTCTGTTTATAAAAACGGAACAGAAAAGCCATATTCTTCATTACTGAAGGATCTTCCGGATCTATTCTGAATGCTTCTCTCAATTCCGATTCCGCCTCATCAAGACGATCCATCCTGACCATCAGAGATGCCATTGCGACGATAATTTTTATTTCGCTGGGCTCAATGCTCAAAGCCTCCTCGAACTGTCTCTCCGCCTCAGAGTACCAGCCTTTTTCCCTGTAAACAACCCCCAGATAATAACGGGCTTCCCCGGATGAAGGATCTTTCCTTACCGCTTCTTTGAAATTAAGAAGCGCATTGTCAATTTCCTCACCTTTGAGCCAGTCTTGAGAATCAAGCCCGTATTTTCCCCAGTTCTCAACATCCTGTTTCTTTATACTCAAGGCTAGCCAGATTTTCCCTCTGAGAAGGTAAAAACCCGGATTATTGGAACTTATCCGTTCTGAAAGTGTGAAAGCTTCATTTATCTTACCTCTTTTCAGATATTTCTCTGCATTTACTATAGAAGGCGAGTAGGTGCGGGAAATGTGCCGAATGATCAGGAAGCCGAAAAACAGAACACAGGCTATAATAAATCCGGTTATCAGAATAAGCGGATATGAAAGACCGGCTGAACGCGGTTTTCCTGCATTTTTCATTTATCAATCTCGATGAGTGATGCATTATGGAGAGGAATACGGAATTTATTCTTTTCAAATTTCCCTGTAATTGTATTCTGAATGGAAACATACAATCCCGCGCCATCATTATTCCTAACTGCTGGTTTTACTTCACCACCATCTTTCAGCTTTAATTCTGCTCCGTAATAGAGTTCATTATCCAGATGCATCTGCTCTGCGTGATCCAGGTTAAGAGAGTAGATCTTTTTAAGCGGGACTTCTGTTGTTGCTCCGCCATGGTAAAGCTTGAGCACAGGCGATTCGACAAGCTTCATTCCCTTTACCCTGGTCTGAAATCCCGAGCGGTCCACTATTACCCCCGAGATCGCGCATCCGCCCAACCCAAGGAGTAAAGAAGCCAGAAAAATACCCTTAAAGACCCTCTTATGAGACAGCCGCATTCTGTGCATCCAGAAACTCCTTCTCAGAGGAGAATGTCTTGATAAGACGGTTTATTCCGACCATCTCCAGTACCCGCCTGACCTGGTTATCTTCTGCAATAATATAAACAGAACCATTATTCTGCTGAACATCACACAGACAATGAATAAAGATGCTTATTCCAGAGCTGTCAAGATATGTGGTACGTTTAAGATTAAAGACAAAATGATGGTTCCCCTGCTCGACAAGAGCCGATATGGCATCGTCAAGCTCTTTGTTTGTAGCAACATCAATATTGCCTATTATATGCACCATCTTGAAACGGCCTTTTTCTTCGATCTCGTATTTCATGCTGGCATCTCCTCTGCACGATAAATTTCTTTAAAATGACTATATTAAACCTGCTAAGATTCTTTTTCTTCAATAAAACGCTCAAAAAACAGATGAACACAGGCAAGCCCGTCTTCGATCAGCGTATCTTTAAGGTACCATCCCTGACGAATCATCTCCGCCGCTACAACCTCAATTTCATCAAAGACCAGTTTGGGATCACGTGCAAACCCGACCTTTACAATCCGTTCAAAACTTTCAACCATAATCTGATTTTGCTCTACCAGTGTTTGTTATCGTAAGCAGGAAGCAATTCAGGAATCTCCTTTAATACCCTGCTGAGGGCATCTTTAACGAATTGTGCATCTGTCTGCTTCCCATCCGGGCAGACCCCGTTTACAACCTGGCGCCACACAGGCTCATTTGTACTGCAATCCCACAGTTCAGCTTCTATCTCAATTTTTTTGCGTTCCGAATTATCAAATGATTTGATATTCGAGCCGTTTTTAAGCCTGTTTACAAGATAGTAATCGCAACCTGTGGCTTTCCACAAAGAATCTGATGTCTGCAGCGTAATCATATCACTTTTAAAGAGCTGAATGTAAAAAGAATGAAGTCGCTCTCTTCCCCACTGATCAGCAATTTTCTTCTCTGTATCCAGATAAGGCACAAACTTCAAATCAGGACGGACATTGATTGCATGATTTAAAAGCATACCAGTGCT
>JAAYYB010000083.1 GCA_012515615.1 Fibrobacter sp. | reverse complement strand
GAATCTATGCGGAAAACTACCACCTGATCCGGCACCTTTAGTATACTTAAACCAATGCGTCGCTTCGCTCCGGATCAGGCTGCCGAATAGCGCCGGAATCGGGTGCCGAATAGACCGGAATACGCACCAAAAAGTCTTAATTCTTATTACTTGTATTGGGGGCCCCCTTTCACTGTTCTTCCTCACTGTGCATACTGTACCTGTAGTGAGCCCTCCGCCTCACTCTTTCTTTCCCTGACTTTTAAATTTCGACAATTTTTTCCATTCTAAACCGCAAACTTATCTTAGCTACCGGTAGTGGTTTAGATACCCTGAAAACACCATAATTTGTAATCATTGAGCTTGTTTTCCAGTTCACGATCTATTTATATTAATCAAAGATATGCCGGAAAAGTCCTCTGGTCATCCCATCTATACCGATATCCTGCTTTTAGCCTCTTCAATGAGATTTGGTTTTTATGAATAAGAATTCTGCATTGCCTGTTTATGATGAAAGTAAGATTAAAACCCTTAGCTCCCTTGAACATATCCGTCTTCGTACCGGGATGTATATCGGGAGACTTGGAGACGGGTCAAATCCAGATGATGGAATCTATATTCTTCTGAAAGAATTGATCGATAACGCCATCGATGAATACATAATGGGTTTCGGCAAAAAGATCGAAATCGACATAAAGAGTAACACTGTGAGTGTTCGTGATTACGGACGCGGCATTCCGCTGGGAAAAGTTGTCGACTGTGTCTCTACCATAAACACCGGTGCAAAATACAACGATGACGTTTTTCAGTTCAGCGTGGGACTTAACGGTGTGGGAACGAAGGCTGTCAATGCTCTGTCAAGTTTATTTAAAGTGACATCCTACCGTGACGGTCAGTTTGTTGAAGCCTCATTTGTACGCGGGAACCTGAAGTCAAAAAACAAGGGTAAATGTTCCGAGCCTGAT
Organism: Fibrobacter sp.; assembly: GCA_012515615.1. Taxonomy (GTDB): domain Bacteria; phylum Fibrobacterota; class Chitinivibrionia; order Chitinivibrionales; family Chitinispirillaceae; genus JAAYIG01. The sequence goes on along the minus strand of JAAYYB010000083.1, from coordinate 13,030 downwards.
GGAACGTTTGTCCAGTTCTACCCCGATCAGGATATTTTCGGTGATTATTCATTCAACTTCGAATATGTAGAAAATCGCCTGTGGAACTACGCTTATCTTAACTCTGGTTTGAAACTTATATTTGGAAACCAGAAATTCGAATCTAAAAACGGGCTCCTAGATCTCCTTGAGAATGAGGTCGGAGATAAAACGGTTTACAGTGTAGCTTATTATAAAAGCAAACAGCTCGAGTTTGCGTTTACACACACTCAGTCCTACGGCGAAACCTACTTCTCTTTTGTTAATGGCCAGCATACCTCCGATGGTGGAACCCACCTGAGTGCCTTCAGAGAGGGAGTACTTAAAGGTGTCAATGAGTTCTTCAAAAAGAACTATAACGGCGTAGATGTCAGGGAGGGAATTGCCGGAGCGATTGCGATCAAGCTGAAGAATCCTGTCTTTGAGTCACAGACCAAAAACAAACTGGGAAACACCGAAATAAGAGGCTGGATTGTTACAGAAGTGAAGTCCGGGGTAGTTGATTTTCTGCATAAGAACTCCGAGGCCGCAAAACTGCTTGAAAACAAGATATCTCAGAATGAGAAACTGCGCACAGAGCTCAACGCAGTTAAAAAAGAGGCAAAAGAGGCTGCAAAAAGAATCGAGATTAAAAACCCCAATCTTCGCGACTGCAAATATCACCTTGAAGATGGCGAAAAAGGTGAACCATCGACGATTTTCCTTACTGAGGGGCAGTCGGCCGCCGGTTCTATCATATCGGCAAGAGATGTAATGACTCAGGCCATCTTCACTCTTAAAGGTAAACCGCAGAATGTTTTCGGGCGCAACAAGTCGGCCATCTATCAGAACGAAGAACTCTACAATTTGATGATGGCCCTGGGGATTGAAGAGAGCATCGAGAGCCTGAGATTCAACAGAATAATTCTGGCTACAGATGCCGATGTTGACGGGTTTCATATCCGGAATCTGCTTATGACATTCTTTCTCAATTACTTCGAAGAACTGGTAGTTTCAGGTCACGTTTACATTCTGGAAACGCCCCTTTTCAGGGTGCGTAACAAAAAAGAAACCCGCTACTGCTACAGCGAAAAAGAGCGGGATCTGGCTACAAAGGAGATCAAAGATCCGGAAGTAACGAGGTTTAAAGGACTGGGTGAAATCTCACCCGGTGAATTTGGTCAATTTATCGGACCTGACATGAGACTGCTGGAAGTAAATGTTAAAAACGTAAAGAATATCCCTGATACACTCGATTTTTACATGGGGAAAAATACACCCGAACGACGTGACTACATTATGGAGAATCTACGATAATGTCCTATATAAAGCCTTTGTTTGACCTCAATTTTCTTGAATATGCCTCTTATGTCATCAAGGACCGTGCAATACCGCATATCAGTGACGGGCTAAAGCCGGTCCAGCGGCGTATCCTTCATACTTTGTATGAAATGGATGACGGGAAATTTCATAAGGTGGCCAATGTGGTTGGTCAGTGCATGCGCTACCATCCCCATGGTGATGCATCGATCGGTGATGCTCTGGTAACACTCGCCAACAAGGACCTTTTCATCGAAAAACAGGGTAACTTCGGCAACATTTACACCGGAGACCCGGCATCCGCGGTTCGTTACATCGAATGCCGCCTTTCTCAGCTTGCAAAAGATACCCTGTATAACCCGCAAATTACCGAGTTTATTGATTCCTATGACGGCCGCAACAGGGAACCTGTCACTCTGCCGGCAAAGATCCCCGTACTTCTGGCACTTGGGGCGGAAGGCATCGCTGTTGGAATGGCAACAAAGATCCTTCCCCACAACCTTATAGAGGTACTCGAAGCCGAGATCGCCTGTTTACAGGATGATCAGCTTCTGCTCTTTCCCGATTTCCCCACGGGCGGATTTGCAGATGTATCAGAGTACAATGATGGTAACGGAAAGATTCTTGTCAGGGCAAAGCTTGACACCAGCGATCCTAAAAGAATCGTTATCAGGGAGATTCCGTTTGGCTCAACGACCGAATCGATTATCACCTCTATAGAAAACGCCACAAAAAAAGGAAAACTGAAGATCGCCGGAATCAGTGATTACACGGCTGAAAACGTGGAGATCGAAGTCAGGCTGGCAAGAGGTATTCACACCGATGAAACCGTTGATGCCCTCTATGCGTTTACAGAGTGCGAAAGCTCCATTTCTGTCAACCTGATGGTGATCAGGGACGGAAAGCCCGTTCAGGTAAATGTATCTGATGTAGTCGGTGAGAATGCGATGCAGCTGGTCGAAATCCTGAAAGCCGAACTCAGGCTTGAGGAAAAGCAGCTCAAAGACAAACTTCACGCCCGCACTCTTGAACAGATCTTCATCGAAAACCGCATCTATAAACGCATCGAGGAAAAAACCACTGCAGAAAGCGTAATTCAGGCTGTCTTTGACGGACTGGAGCCGTTCAAGGATGAGATAAAGCGGGAAGTGACAACTGAGGATGTCGAAACGCTTCTTAAAATACAGATACGCAAAATAAGCCTTTATGATATCAACAAGGCTAAAAAAGAGATGCAGGAGATCCGCAACCGTCTAAAGGAAATCAGGGAATCTCTTGCAAACATCACAGATTATGCAATCGGCTATCTCAACGGAATCATTGAAAAGTACCGCGATCAATACCCGCGTAAAACCGAACTTGTTTCTCTGAAAAAAGTGGACGCCAGGGAAGCCGCCCAACGAAACCTCAAGCTGCGCTACGATAGAGACACCGGCTACCTTGGCTATGAAGTAAACGGCAACCTCATCCTTGACGTCTCGCCTTACGACAGAATTCTTGTCATCAGAAAAAGTGGAGCTTACTCCATTATAGACGCCCCGGACAAGCTCTTTGTTGATAAAGGCATGCTCTATTGCGGCTTTGTAGACAAGGACCTGGTCTTTAATGTGGTTTACCGCGATGATAAATCTAAATTTCCCTACCTGAAACGCTGCAAAATCGAGCAGTTTATTCTTAACAAGGGATACTCTATCGTTCCTGATAACTGTACGGTTCTGAAACTTACAACCGATTCTGAATCGATTGTAACACTCGAATACAAACCAAAACCGAGGCTCAAAGTCCTTGAGGAAACTTTTATCATCAAAGACTTCCTCGTCAAGGGTGTAAAAGCGGGCGGCGTGCGTCTGGCCAACAAGGAAGCAAAAAGCGTGAAGTTATCGGGGGGATAAACCCGGCAGATATCTGCCCTGGCAGCCCTGTACAGGCGTCAATTCGCGTTTTCGCTGGTATTGACGCCCGGTTGGGTTGGACATCCCTACCTCTTGACAGCCACCTTTATCATTGTCACTTCCTTCTTTCCGTCTGTCTTGGAAACCGTTACGACAGCCCTATAAACACCCTCCCCCACGTACCTTCCTTTCATATTGCGCCCGCTCCAGTTGAAGTACATAGTGGAGGACTGTCCATTACCACGAACGAGATTTCCTTTGTAAACCCTGTTTCCAAGCTGGTCAAAAAATTCGACTGTACCGCTGAACTCACCGGTAGCCACAACTCTGGAAACCGGTGTCACTTTAAATAAAATACCCGTCTGTCCTGCAAACCCAGCCGGCAGTTCTCCATTATCTGCTATGATGGAGCCGCCTGCCAGAAACGGATTCGGGCCGGCCTCTACCTTAATTGTAAATGACAGCGATCTGACCTTCAATGGCGCATTCCGGTTTTCGGGGCTCTTCTGGTATACTGCACTGTTATCATAGATATCAGCCAGCGTATTGATCCGGATAGAATCGCTGTTTGATGGAAATGCCGTACCATTTATAGTTGCCAGAAACACCTGCCTTGTATCATCACCTCTTCTGAGAAATTTGACCTTGAACGAATACTTTTCTCCGGAAGCCGTTTGAGCAATAAAGGGCTCGCTTTCAGCTACGCTGACTACTTCAGAAAATTCAATTGTTAAGGTATCCCCGTTTTCATCTGTTTCCGAAGGAGAGAAAAGACCCGACACAATCACCGGCGCAGCGCTGTCAATGATGTCGCAGGTCATGATATTATCCGGAAATGACGCAACAGAAGCGGATACCCGCATATTTCCGCCGGTGACTATTTGTGTACCTGTCAAAAGTCCCTCTATTTTTATTCCTACTGTCTTCTGCTCGGTATCCATGTATGACATACTGTCAAGGGGGATATTTACAATCCCGTCAGTTTTCCACTGAAGCGCGAGTGCCAGAGCATTGATATTGATATTCTTCTGGAATGTCACCCTCACAAAATCTATCATCCCGTCATAGTCAATATCCTTGTAAACTGCATCGCTTATCCGTGGTGGTAATGCCTTGAGCACGACAGGGACATGAATGTTTTGCAGATGAGCATGATTATTTGAAAAATCGGTAACCGTTCCGGCTGGATTGATAGACAGTGAGTCACCTTCCAGAATCTGCACTGCCCCGCCGCTTGCAATTATTGTGTAGGTATTTGTAGTCGGATCAGAGCCGATTATTGCCTTTACATCAACCGGTGATTCACCCGAGATTTTGTTAAGCACAAGCGATCCTGCGGAACTGGAGAAATTCACCACCTCCGAAAAGGTGACTGTCAGTGTATCATCTCCAGCCCCATTACGCTCATGAAGAAATACGACTCCTGTAAGAACAGGGCCCGCCTTGTCCTGCACCTGGAATGATGATGAACGGACTGTGCCCAGGTGCGTAATGAAGGATGTACCCTTTCCTGACATTCCTGTTGAAAATCCGGTCAAGCCCTGCTGCAGATAAGGCCTTAGGTATGTCCGTGCCGTCTTTTCAGCCGTGATCGCGATGGAATCGGAGGGCATCCTGATCACTCTTCTTGATGATGCATTTGGGAAGAAGAGATCAAAGGAATCGGGAAGTGCTTTCAGGGCCGTTGTATACTCCACTTGCAGTTCATCTATCATCCCGTCGCCATTCATGTCAAAGATACTCCCCAATAGAGCCACGGGAAAGTCCGCTTTACTGAACAGACTGATAGATGCGGTATCTGTGGAGTCGGAAGGATCCATATATCTGACCCATATCATATCACCGCCGCTCATGGAAATCTGATCCGGCCCGGTCAGCGAAGCTTCGATATTTACAACCGAAACCGGCCCCTCTGTCTGGAACACATTTGATGAATCGGCTGTTTCAACGAGTCTCACAACAGAGGAATCGCGATTGGTCGGATTGAAGACCGATGCCCAAAGCGTATCTTTTGCGCTTTTGTTTTTGTTCCCATTTTTATCGGTGACGATTACATGAAAAACTGTCGTATCGATTTTCACCGTATCACCGAAAGCTTCAAAGTTGATATCCTTGACAGAAAGATGTGACGGGTACTGCTGGATAAAAGGCGCATCAAGAAAGAAACTGTGATTTGTAACCGCACAACCGAAGCACTCTTCACAGTCCACAGAAGGCCCCGCAAACAACGTTATATCAACCGGATTACGGCCATTCTTTACAGGCACAGGAATGTTGAAATCATAGTTTTGATTAGATTCATTCCAGGTGACTAGAGATGACGGGTTAGGCTGCCGTACGCCATTGACCCATATATCATTGATTTTGCCTTCAAACGGCGTCACCTTTGCATGACCACCGACTGTCAGTGTTTTCGCTGATCCCTCATATAGGTGATAATCCGCTGTAGGGTTATTTATCGGAGATGTTATCTGCGATGTCAGTTCAAAATGAGTCTTCTTTGTCGCAAGTTCCTCTTTTGATGGAGAATACCCCCAGACATACTGCTCCTTGCGGTAAATAGTCACATAGTAGTTGATCGGCTGTTTCGGATAACTTCGGTCAACTTCATTTTTCGGCAGCTCAGGAACTCCCGGATAATCAACAGGTTCGCCGTTTGCCGTGCTGTGCGGGCCAAAGCTCCAGTCTCTGTCGGAGATAGTATGCAGCGTTGGATCATCCAGCTGATCAATCCCCCTTTCCGGCTCCCATCTGACAAACATTACATCTAAACGGATACGCGATTGAGAGCGCATCTCTACCCCCCACAGAGGCAAAGAAAGATAGTAGACATAGGTCTCATCGGAGGGATCGTATGTGTCTTCCATCTTTTGGGGCTTCTGGTTAACCAGATTTCTCCATATCTGATCCCGCAGTTCACCCTCTATTGGTGCCTGATATCCGTCCTCATGGTAAAGAACACAGATATCAAGTCTTGCACCCAGCAGTTTCTCAAACCCCTCTTTGCCCCTGAAATAAATGCGTACATCCAGGGAATCGTAAGCTTTGCTGTCCTGATTGACGATATTAACTCCCAGACTCGGTATATCATCCCAATAATAGCGGAGAGTCCTCACGTCAAACTTGACATGCTCGACAGGGGTAGTGAATTTGTAATAACTGCCCATATTATCATCCCGTGAGTCACCCGATTCCACATAGAAATAATAGGTTGTTTTCTCCTTGAGTCCCCCGATTTTCACATAATGAAACTTTGTCGGATGCCCCGAAATATCTCCATATTGTTCAGTCGCCGGTGGAATCTGCTCACCAAACACCACTCTGCTGTCAAACTCCCCGTTAGGAGTGTACCAGAAAATCTCGGCGCTGTCGGATGTCACTTTGCAGACCTTTACATTCTCTATATCCGCGTTTGTCGGACAGTTCTGTCCTGTAGTAAATGTAAAGTTCACCTCCTGGCGCTCATCATTGATATTTTTCAGCACCGATTCTCTTCCGTATACATCTGTGACAACAGCATCAAAACTGTACACGGTTCCCTCTTTAAGCCCGCTTAAAACGAAACGGTGCAAAACATCCGATGAATCGGATGCCGCTGTCAATCCGGTTGTCTCTCCCTCACCATACCTTATAACCGACTTTCCATAACGGGACTGTCTGACCTCAACAATAGCGTTATCACACCCGACATAAAGAATACGAACCGTACCTGTAGGGGGCTTAATCTCAACCTCTTTTGCCAGACCAATGACAGGCATCAGTATGTTTGTAGTTCCGTCAATACCAGTTTCAGCATTATGATACTCATCATAATGTTCCACGTATGAAGTGTTTATCGGCTTATTTCCACCCTGTAAAGCACCAACCGGAGGACGATATTCATAAAATGCGCCGGGAACGTTCTTCCCTTCAGGATTTGCCGCCCTGTGGTGAGGATGATTGTAGTTCTTGTCTCCAATCCCGTAAATCATGCTTATATCCCAGGGGTTCACCCCTAACATATAGTCCATCATACGGATAAGAATCGTCTTCACTTCATTTACTTTCCAGTCCGCAGAAGCAGGAGTGTTTGGAAGCTCAATCCCCTGTATCCTTTGCGCAATATCGTAGTAATAGTACATCTCGGTAATATTACCCGCCTGGTAGCGGTTCCATACCCATTCCATCTGGGTGTGCATGGTAAACCAGGGAAGTTCATATTTGATAGTTGCCGGAACCCAGAAACCATTTGGGGGAAGGTCGATCTGTTCACCCATAATACCAACAGAACTAACGTTTGCCATCAGGTTAAAGATGGTTTTTTCAATCAAAGCGAGACGGTCGTTTTCCGAAAGACCAAGCTCCTGGCAAAACGACTCATCATTCAGTACCAGCCTGAAAAATCCCCACAGTACATGCGCTTGTGAAGACGCCCAGTCGGTATTTGCAGTCCCATGATAAAAAATAGGATCATACCATGTAAACAACCCGCCCTGAAACAGTTTCGGATTATTCTGACCAAGGGTGCCGATAGTCTTGTCATAACAAAGTTGATCCAGGTACTTTCGCTCACCTGTGGCCCAGAGCAGCCCAAGGCAGGCAAAAGCTGCGTCGGGACTGACGTTGGTGCCGCCATTGTAAGCAGGTGTGTTTGTCCTGTCCATCCTGGGAAGAGTAAACTCATAGATTGCTTTTGACGCGTTCAGGCAGCGATCAGCGTAAGCAGGATCGTATGGTCGTATCAACCTTGAGACAAACGCCAGATTCGCGGCGTATTTTCCCAGGTAATCAGTTGTCGGCTCATTTCTGGCTTCCCGCGGTGGCCCGCCCCGGCCAACAGGCATTTTGTCCTGGTTTTCAGGCCTGCCCCACCACATGTGGTCCTTTTGAAAACTCCCGACAGAGGTAATCATATTGCCAGGTTGACCGCCGGCTTTGTCAAAGGATCTCAAAACAAAATCGGCCCCATGCTTAGCCTCATAAAGAATGTCGGGAATTCCGTCGGTTACAAGAGTAACCCCCTGATTGGCGCTGTAGACATCCGCATCACGATCGGAAAACGCTGCTGCGGCCAATCCTAAAACAGCCGCCGTATAGCTCATTGTGGCACCCTCTTTGAGGTGATCACCGCAGTCATGCCATCCTCCCGGAACCTCATCCTTGAGATGACACCCCGCATGAAACCAGGATTGTGAATCTCCACAGCGGTTTACCCCGTAAAATTTCAGCAGCGCATCACGGGTCCAGCTGTAAATTCGCTCATCGATTAAAAAATCTGCTGATGTATCAGAGCCCACTATCACCCTGTAACTCCCGGGCGGGAGTTCAGGAATCTTTCCTTCAAAAATGGTCCCGGAAATTTCGGGGCTGTCCATGATATAGCTGGTATCACCGCCTGAGATAATCGTTGCATTGTCCGATGCCCAGATATGAAGCTTGCCTGATGTGGTTTTGCCCGTAGAGGTTAAGGTGCCGTTTGCTGCGGGGTTTCCGGATGCATCTATGACCTGGAAAGTTGACGCTGATCCGCTGGCGACATAATAAAAGTATTTGGAATCCTGTGGGCGATAGCCGGCCTGGTTAACCCTCACTCTGGAGATCTTTATATTCAGCGAATCCCTGCGAATCTGAGACATAGTATCGGGCAGAGGATTGGCGATGGGAGCATATGGAAGAGGATCGGAAACAAGCTGGGCGAGACATCCGCTAATCCACAGGACAGCGACTATAAAAGACTTAATAGGCTTATTGCACATATAAACCCCAAATAATGGTTATTAATTCCTTATTATATTGTTAGTATCGCCAGATATATATATAGTTCATGCAGTCATGATGTGGTAATCAAAATCCGGGGACGGACTACTTTTTTAATAATAGGAAAAGAGAAAAAAACAGTCCGTCCGCTCGAAACGCCCCCTCCAAAAAATGGCCTCAGAAATCACCATCTCATTTTTAGCGTCCCGTAGCGGTTGTAGCGAATTGGTGGGTTGGGGCTGGTTTTATCTGTAAGAATCGAGCATGTACCATCGCGAGGGCAGGAAGGGGTGGCGGGTTGACATGCGATAGCCGCAGAGGAAGGGGACGGACTACTTTTTTAATTCCAGGAAAAGAGATAAAAACAGTCCATCCCTTGAGCATGACGGATCTGAAAGATAATCAATAATGAAATTTACGTGGTGAAGAACCTACCTCCAACTTTGTATTCGTGGTATTTTGAACAGGAACCGAATTTGAATACTCCAACTCAGTACCCGTTAAGCGGGGGGGATTATTCCTTGTAGCCCGGGAGGGCCAAAATTGGGCTTGCGAAAGGATGGCCGTCCATACACAGTTTCATCTTGACAGAAACCAATTTTCTTTTTAGGTATATTTTACAATTTTCAGGTTTCTTTAGCGCATGCAAGTGTAATTCCCTGAACTTGACGCACATATTACGACCTGTATTAGAATTTTCGCCTTACCGCCAGCATCGTTATATCATCATAGGGCGGCTGTCCGGCACAGTGTCCTTTTACCGCGGTCTCAACATTCTGTATGATCTCAGTTGCGGAAGCGACAGGGTTGAGCAAAACCGAGTTCAGCCTGCCCTTTGTAAAAAACTCGCCATCCGGCCCCCGCGCCTCAGTCACACCATCGGTATAACAAAAAAGCATCTCGCCAGGTTCAAACGCCGCTTCAGCATGTGTAAATTGTCCATCAGGGATTATGCCCACCGCAGGACCAGTGGTCTCTATCCACTTTCTTACACCACCCTTCGCATTGACAATTGCTGGCGGGTTGTGTCCGGCATTTACGTATGTTATCACATTACGTTCCGGATCAAGAATCCCCATAAACAGTGTGGCATACATATACCGGCCGTTATTTCCATAGTGATGATTGATCAGATACTTGTTTGTCAAACAAACCGCATCCAGAGGATGAGTGGCACCCGAGAGAGCCTGCTCAGCAAGAGCCCTGATCAGAGTATTGATGAGGGCCATAAAAAGCGCCGCGCCTACATCCTTCCCCGATACATCGGAGATTACCAGCACTACTTTACCATCCGGCAGCTTGAAAACATCATAGAAGTCCCCGGATACCTCACGGGCAGGCTGGAAAGCAGGATGGATTTCCCAGTTGCTTATTTCAGGCAGCCCCCTGGGTAGGAAACTTCCCTGAATCTCTCTACCAAGTTCAAGTTCACGTTTTATGGCCTCAAGGTAAGCATGTTCAGCCTCCCTGAGTTTCTGCAGCTGCAGATTCGCGACCTCAAGGGCTAGAGCCTGCTCCTGTACCTTTTTCATAAGTATAGCCCCCTTAAGGGCGCTGCTTATGTGCTGGCGCAGTATTTCATATGTAAAGCCATCCCTGCATTTTGAGACTTCAAAAACAGCTATTCCAATCTGGTCTTCCCTGAAAAAGAGCGGCTCTACAAGCAAGGATCTGACTTTCTCGGTTGTGATCACGCCTGACGGTGCCAGGTCGGGGATCTCAAATTCGGGCGCCTTTACCACATCTTTGTCAAGAGTAAGAAAGGTCTTCAGTTTATTGTATGGCTGTTTCGACTCAGTATAAAGGGATATCCAGCAGTTTTCAATCTCAAGTTTCGATAACTCTGCAGCAATTACTCCCTGCAGATGGTCGAAATCGAAAGCCGAGGCAATAGACTGGCCTGCAACCCTGAGAAGAACCGATTGGCGCTCTGAGTCGAGCCGTCGATGAGCCTGGGCACGGGCGGCGGAATCGGCTATAGCCATATTGGCTCTCTGGAACAGCTCTTCGATATGCCCGGGAATTGCCTCACCGAGCACAGCAGCGGCAAGTTGACGCATGACAGTTATAATTTTTAACAAACCAGGTGTGTCTCCCCCGGCAAGAGCCAGAGTCCAGGCGACTCTGCTTAAAGAGGGGAGAAATCTCCCCGGATTTTCCCCGGAAATCTCATCTGCAAAGGAATTGGCAAGCTCCCTGGCCGTACTGTTGTCAATGGCCCCTACGGCATTCATTTTGGCCTCTTCCATTATAAAAGCAATCTCTTTACAGAGCTGATCCTTATGCCCAAGAGATAGTTCTTTGCTTTTCCTGAATATCCCCTCACGTGCTTTCTCCAGACGAAAGCAGCCGCAGGACTGCCTTATGGTTATAGTCGCAGGAACAACTACAGTCCTTGGAACCTCTCTTTTCTCAATCAAATCTATTACTATCTCTACAGCCTTGCTGCCCATCTCGTATAGTGGCTGTCTAACTGTTGTCAATGGGGGTGCTGAAAAGCAACTTTCCTCTATGTCATCAAACCCCACTACCATCACCTCATCGGGAACCCTTACATGGCGCTCCTGAAAGGCCTTGAGTGCTCCCAGGGCCGTATCATCATTTGCCCCCACCAGTGCCTCAAAAGAGAGCTTTCCATCACGGTCCAGAAGATGATAAACGGCCCTGGCCCCGGCATCCCTGCTGAAATCTCCCGGAATTATAAGATCGGGATCAGGCTTGACACCGTGCTCAAGAAGAACTTCCTTGAAAATACTGAGCCTCTGTTCAGCCTCCTGGTTTCCCTCCGGCCCCCTTACAAATGCTATTTTTTTACAGGAATGGCTCTCCACCAGATGAGAAATAAGCTCCCGCATCCCTGAAGTATTATCGACAATAACCGATGGGACAGTCTGCATTTGAGGTCCCAGCCCTATGAGCGGGATTGATTTAAACCTGCTGTAAAAAGCCTCAAATTCCGAAGGGGAAATGAAATTCCCAAGAGAGCCGGCTATGATGAGACCTTTGAGCCTGCGCACGTCTATGTGATTGTAGACATTGTTTCTCTGCGGCTCGAAAGGATCCCATGACGATACATTAAGAGATCCGCCAGCATAACAGATCAAGGAATACCCTCTTTTGAGTGCCTCATCAGACGCACCGATCCATATTCTTGCCTGATAGAGACTGTTTACACTCTCGGTTAAAAAACCTATGATTGAGGCATTAGTTTCTGACTGTATTTTGTTTGACAAATTGATACCTCTGCCTGGAAAAAATCCCAAAATTTCTTAACATGTATATTTAAGAATCCAGTTTTTTCTCAGATGAATTATTTACTGTCGTATCTATATATAATATACTGTTTACCTTTGGAAGTCAAATGCAGACGGGCCTATAAATAAAGCTGCGGAAAAAAGAGGACACGGAAGAAATATTTCCGAAGGACAGGCACAGGTTGTAACAATGATTACTTCCGTGCCCCTAAGTTTCCGCATATCAGAGGGGGAGAATCCGAGATTTCCAGAGGATCTCCCGGATTCAGAATATTAGTGGTAGATATTTGGGGTAGGGTTCAAAGAGAAAGGGGACGGACTACTTTTTTCTCTCCTCATCTTTTTTCATGGAACAAAGTTTGCAACTCTTTGGCATCTAAACCCCATTAACCGGAGGTTAGATATGCCACGCATGGCCCGTATAGAATCACCCGGCTCTCTTTTTCACGTCATGTCACACTCTGTCTCCGATAAACAGCTCTTTATCGACGATGACGACAGGTACGATTTCCTTTCCCGTTTTGAAAAAGGACTGAAAAAGTGCGAATTCCAGTGCTACGCATGGGCATTGATGGACAACCATTATCATCTTCTTCTAAGAACCAGTCACCTGCCCTTAGATAAGCTGATGCGCTCTTTAAACGGCGGTTATGCAGGCAGGTACAACAGGAAATACAAAAGAAGAGGATACCTTTTTCAAAACAGATTCAAATCCATCCTCTGCCAGCAGCAGGAGTATGCTGTCAGACTGATCAAATACATTCATTTCAACCCCTTAAGGGCCGGGAAAGTCAAATCCCTGGAGGAACTTGGAAATTACCAGTGGTGCGG
>JAAYYB010000082.1 GCA_012515615.1 Fibrobacter sp. | reverse complement strand
GAATCTATGCGGAAAACTACCACCTGATCCGGCACCTTTAGTATACTTAAACCAATGCGTCGCTTCGCTCCGGATCAGGCTGCCGAATAGCGCCGGAATCGGGTGCCGAATAGACCGGAATACGCAGTCCGAGCCTTCAAATCTTTTGCTTTTCACGGTTTCGGGCGCCAGGAGAATGGTGCCGATGATCTTGAGTACGGGAGCCGGATCGGGCAGATCGCTCAGAAATTCAAAGGAGTTCCTCAGGAATTGAGTTTTGGGAAACAGTGCCGAGAGAGTTTTTTCGAGGAGATCATTCGTTCGCGGCGCAGAAGCCCTGCCCGTCTGCAGGTCCACGAGCCGTTGTTCCGCTTTCGACACACGGGCACGCAAATCGTCCCGCTGCTCCCGCAATACGGCTGCTTCCTGGTTTTTGACCAGGAACGAATTTTCCAGGCGTTTTGTTTTTTCCTGGTACTCAAGTGCTTCGCCCATGGCTGTCTCGGCTTCGGATTTGTGGAGTTCTATCGCTTCGCGCGCTTTTTCACGCTCGTCCTTCGCGTTTTCAAGCCTTTGCTGGATCTCTGCGAGTCGGCCTCGTTCCTCGTCGAGGTTTTTCTGAAGATCACGCATTCTCCCGGCAAGGGAGCAGGTGTTGAAATGCTTTTTGAAAAAGGCGTCGATCTCGCCCTCTTCCGGTTTCTTCGCGTCGGGCGCTGGTTTTTCCACCCTGATGAACCAGTCGTACTGTCGCCCGTCTGCGGCGGGCTTGTGGCTGCGGTCGGCTTTGACGCAGATGAACCCTTCGGCACTGAGTACGTCGGCGACTGATTTGATTTGGTTTTCCGCGCCGTTCAGCATGATGTAGGCGTAATGGCCAGAGCAGTCGGCGAAGTATTCGATGCCGGTTTCCGGATCGCCGCCGGTCTCGAGTGGGAAGGATATCCTGATCCGTGGTTCCGGTATGTGGCGTCCGCCTTCAAGGCCCGACACATGCGCCCTGACTCTGCCGCCGATGCGGTCGAGCACGGGCGCGATTTCCGCGGCGAGTTCCCTGGCGATGAATCCCAGCTGTTCGCCGGTTTCAAGGTCCACCCGTATGGCGTTCGCGTCTTTGGGGTGGTCCGGAACCCGTATGAGCACCACTGGATCATCGAGGTAGAGCCCGTCGATGTATTGCAGGCCTTTGAAAAAGTGCGTTGCAGTGATTTCTGTAGTGATGATTTCCGCCATGGACAAATCTCCGGCGTGAAGCATGGATCATTATATATAGAATCTTTTCACTATATCATCAATATAAAGGGTTGTCAATAAAACTGGAAAAGATGGTTATACGTTGGGCGCAGAATAATACGCTTACATATTATTTTGGAAACTGTAATTATTATTAGTATAGTTCTGGATGTTTCATGGCAAATAGATGATCAATTTTTAAGCCCCCACGTTTTCGTTAACATCTCTTCCACAGAAACGACAAATTTTAGCTTCTGGTTTAATAAGTTCAGCGCAATAAGGGCACTTTATCAAATCATTTTTTATACTATTAACTGCTTTCGGAGAATCAGCAGGGATCATTGTATTAATATTGTCGCATCCAGGACATACCATCATTTTAGAGGCAGAAATACGCCATAGTGAGTATATTAAACCCGGAATTATAAAAAGTAACCACAGCACTATTTCAATTAAGAAACTACCTTTTGTTTTAAATTTTGCCTTTCCCTCATATCCGCAATTTGTACAAATTCTAGACATGCTTTTGTACTTCAAATCATTTTCGATGGATAAAACAACATATGCTATAAGACCGATAAGTATGATCATCACCACACATGTACTCATAATATGTCTCCTTATATAGTAAGAATGGAATAGTGTTCAATAGTTGTCTCTTGACCGGGCAGCGGCCATACGACCCGCTCCTATAGCACCTCCGGAGATGATTTCTGATGCGTCATATTCTTCGACAGTTGAACGGAGAAGCTATTCGTCATTAAAAGAACGTGAGCCGACAGCCGCTATCTTCATAGCTTCTTATCCTCTTGCTTACTGAGATCCTTGTCATTGCCGACATCATTCACTTAAACAAACGTAGAAGGAAATTTAATATCACTATGCGGCAAAAAATGACGCAGTAGCTATTTATTTTAAAATTTTCATCAATCGGACCGGGGGAAGTCAATTCACCAGCGACAATTTCACTTCGGTACTTCTGGAAAGAGGTATAAAAATCAGCATGGACGGCAAAGGAAGGGCTCTTGATAACGTTTTTGTCGAAAGGTTTTGGCGGATTGTCAAATACGAAGAGATGTACATACGGGGGTATAGCAATATCTATGAATGTAGATCCGGTCTTAATGGTTTCTTTAAACGGTACAACACAAGGAGGAAACACTCATCACTACTTTACAATTTTCCAACAGATGTTTATATTGGGAAGGTCACGTTGCCTGCGGCAGCCTGCTTTATCACCTCAGCAGCAGTCGCTCGACCCCCCACTGCAGTCACAAGTTCCCAGATCCGGATCACCTTTGGTTATAATACCGTTTATCATGGCGGAAGCACAACCAACACCACTATTAACTGATAGTGCACCGAAGCTGCAGTTTTGGGCACATGCACCACATTCCATACAATTATCAAGTGCCACAATTTGTGCCTTGTGAGCTTTCAGGTCAAAAACCGCATGCGGACAAACTTCGACACACCGTCCGCAACCAGTGCATTTTTCTGATGTCAATTTTAATGTAGAAACTCCTGCCAGATACTTTGTTTTCATAACAGCCCCCGGAACTTAATTAAAACTGAAACAAGAAGTATGGTTGATATCCCTGCCCCGGTGAGATACAATGGCCATGCGGTTCTCAACTCTTTCTTTACACCTGATGGGGAGGTAAATGTGGTGCTGCCGGTAAAAAGGAAGGAGAGGTAAGAGCTGAACAGTGGAACAGCAATGAGGCAAAGAAGGAGGAGAAAAGGATTGTTACGGTAAACATCAGCAAATGAAACCAATGCGATTGCTCCAAGAGAGCCTGAAATAAAACCTTTTATCGTGAAGGCTCTGAACGGGATCACAGGAAGAAAAAGTGGTGTAAGGATAGAACCTGTAAATACGGCTGTTAATCCTGCAAAGACCAGTGGGGTCGCTCCGGTTATTGCCTGCCTGAACATGATGCCTTCTGAAGATATTCCAAAGAGAACTGCGATGACAAGAGAAAATAAAGCAACCATCTTCAGTGCCGGGATTGCTTCCATAGGGACAAGTTTTGCGCGATCTGTAAAATTGAACCGTACACGGCGCATCTCCGGTGTAGCTGAATTACCGCTATCAAGATAATTCGTTATATCCGATGCGCGTACCGGTCCGAATTTAGAAGTGAAACCGCTTTCTTTGTACAATCTGGCAGCATTTACACCCGATGCTCCAAGCTGTGGCAGGATAAGTTGACGATGCGTGATTCTGGAGCTGAGGTTACTGAGATTTATCTGTTTAAGGATCTCTTTTGTACAGAATGTTCCCTTACCGGCGGCACACCAGACATTTATCCCCTTTGTGTCCACAACCAGTATCCAGGCATTTCTGTCTTTCATGGAAGATCGTAAGATATTAAGGCTTAATTTATAATTTGCTGTTACTAAAACAGGGGAGTCTTTATCCGGATTCCCGAGTGCATAAAGACCCGGCCGGGCTCTATATGACATTCTGAACCTGTTGCTTATTCTGCACATGACTGCAGCAAATCTGTCTGCTAAAGTCAAAGATGATGTGAGCTGAGCAGCCGCGGTATCCAATTCTCCTGAATCTTTTGATTTTTGATCTACAGAATTCATTGTATGGTCTCTTTGTTTTAAAGATTGTCATCTGGTTATTGTTTAAAACCAGTGGTTAATAATTAAGTAAACACCTGCGAGTAGAAAAATGACGGCAGTTGTTTTTCGAGCCCAGAAATCTATGATCTTAAGTACCTTGAATATCCTCCCGACGGCATTAAAAGTAAATGCTATTGCCACAGCGAATATAATGACCGGTATGGCAGTACCAAATCCGTAGACAGCAGGGACAATGGCAACCGAGTTACTTTTAACAGCTATTGGGATCAGTCCACCAAAAAACAGTCCCGCTGAAGTGGGACAAAAAGCCAGGGCGAATAGAAATCCTATAAGCCCGCCCCCCCAGATACCTAAAGAGTCAACTTTTTTTTGCAAATTCGGACCGGCACCACCGCTTCCGAAATCAAATTTGATTATGTCAAGCAGCAGGACACCAAGAACCACACATGCAGGGCCTGTAAGTTTATTCATGTATTGCTGCAGAAAGTTCGAAGCTCCAGGAATAGAGAGTATTCCCTTGACAACTGCTGCATCAACCAGTATATATGCGGTCATTCGGCCGGCAGCATAGAGTAAACCTGAGAAAAGTACCAGTTTCGGTTCACCTGTACGCCTTCCAACATACGATATGGCGGCAATATTAGTTGTTAAAGGGCACGGGCTGATGGACGTTAGAATTCCAAGCCACAGAGCAGTTCCTATTCCAATCAGGATATCGTTCATAGGCATGTTCCATTAAGGCAGGCTTTAACTTCATCTCTGATATATTGACGGTACTTATGCTCATCGTGCACAAGCTGCCATATCTTATCAAGGTTTTTCCAGGCTGATTCGCTGGTATCTTTATGGATAGAAACAATAACGGATTTTGTATAAAGCTTGTAGTAGTCGGTAAAATGTTCATTACCATTCTCTTCCACATTGATACTTTTCCATTCAAGTTTACCGGCTTTAATCTCATCAGAAAATGATAATTCTATTTCAGATTTTGCATAATTCTCAAGCTTGTGGCAGGTCGGGCAGCGCATACTTCCATGGAAGTAGTAGACTATAAGTTTGTTGTCTGTTTGGGCCTGGTTATCAGCAGTAATAACCGCCGTTTCTGTCTTGGAAAATTTATCCGGAGATTTTGATTCAGCCTGTTTGATTTGACATCCTGTAACAGCGAACATCAAAATAGAAAATACCGGGTATTTGATAAGGTGCATAATTTTTGATAGAGAAAATCTATGCATGGTTAATTCCTTCACGTTGATGAAAATGCTGCCGGTCTGTTTTCAGGTGATTAATTTTCTTATTTCATCCGGTTTTGGTATTCTGCCTGTAACTTTTACCTCACCATCTACAACAAGCGCCGGAGTCATCATGACTCCAAACTGTATGATCTCATTGATATCTGTTACTTTTATCAGCTCATAGTCAATACCGGATGATTTTGCCACCTGTTCAGTAATTTCCGCCAGTTTTTTGCATTTAGAGCATCCCGCTCCCAGTATTTGGAGTTTTTTCATAGTTGATAATCCCGGGATCAATGACATGCGATCAGTCGCATTCAGTTATCTGCCAAAAGGTCAGGATAAAAAAATCAGGAAACAAGCATCATCTGTGTTTCAGCACGGTCCTGAATAACGTTCTCTATACAGGAAATAAATTTCAGAATGCAGGGGCACTTCAGCTTATAAAAAACCATCTGTCCCCGTTTTTCGAGCTCAACGATACCGGAGTTCTTAAGTACCAGAAGGTGTTTTGAAACCGTTGATGTGTCGGCACCTGCCATCGCCGTCAGATCAGAAACACATCGTTCCTGCTTTCCAAGCTCTTCGATTATCATCAGGCGGGTAGGATGCGCCATGGCTTTAATTATGAGAGCACGTGCTTCATATTGTGCTGATGTTTTTTTATTCATAATTTTCCGTGATTATGTAAAACTCTTGGTTAGTTGGTAAAATAACCAAATGACGGGTGCAGTGTCAAATTCTGAATTAACCAGGGATTATCATTGGCATAGTGCCCCCCTTTGGGTCACAGAGTCATCTTTGGGGTGAAATTACAGGTTCCCGTCACAACTCCCCTCATTTATATTACTACCCTGATAACCATATCGGCAGTGGCTTTAAACGATTAAATCCGGGGGTAAAGATGTCGCTTTTCAGGGCAGGTTTAAGCTCTTTTATAATGTGTTCAGCGCTCTGTTTTGGGGCTGCTGCCGCACCTGTTAATGACATCGGGGCTTTAAGCGTTGCCGGTAACCAGATAAGAGGAGCAAATGGTGAGGTCGCACAGCTTCGCGGGATGAGCCTTTACTGGAGTCAGGCCAAGGCAGGGAGAGATTTCTATAATGCAGGCGTTGTAAACTGGCTCGCTGATGACTGGAGGGCAAATATTATCCGTGCGGCGATGGCTATAGAGGGAGACTGGAGTGTTGTAGAGAAGGGTTATCTCAGTGACAGGGATGGGAATAAAAACCGGGTAAAAGCTGTTGTCGATGCTGCGATTGCAAAGGGAATCTATGTGATTATCGACTGGCATGACCATAATGCAACCAGCCATCAATCCGAGGCGGTCTCTTTTTTCTCTGAGATGGCACAGACTTACGGGTCATACCCAAATGTAATCTATGAGATATTCAATGAACCGGTTGACCAAAGCTGGAATGACATCAAGAACTATTCAATTGCGGTTATCAACGCCATCCGTCAAAACGACCCTGACAATATCATCGTTGTCGGGACTCCCAAATGGTCTTCTGAGGTGGCCGAGGCATCCCGAAGTCCTATCACCGGAAAGACAAACATCGCATACACCTTCCATTTTTATGCATCTGAAAAGTGGCATTATAATCACTACATGAACAAGGCAGATTCAGCTCTTCAGAACGGAATCGCATTGTTTGTCACTGAATGGGGAAACTCAGAAGCCAGCGGGAATGGAAACCTGAATACTGAATACATGAACGCATTCATGAACTGGATGGAGGGAAAGAAGCTGAGCTGGTGCAATTGGTCTATTTCCGATCTCACTGAAACCTCCTCTGCGCT
>JAAYYB010000377.1 GCA_012515615.1 Fibrobacter sp. | reverse complement strand
GATAACTGCAAATGCATTATCGGGAGCCGTATGCCTTAATAGGGCACGTACGGTTCTGAGAGGGGGACGGCCAGTAATGGCCGTTTCTACCTCACCCGTAAGACCGGCGTCTTCGACGGGCTGGAGCGCAAGGGGGGACGCCCCCTCCCAAAAACTCCTGATTTTAAAGAATTCTTTATATCGGGAACGCCCACTTCCAAAAATGCTGTAATATTTCAACTTACGGGACATACATAATTGCTCCCTTTTTTCCTTTTGTATTCGTAATTATATTAGAAACAGGCTTTTTCCAGTAAGGGGACTTTCATGAAACTGAAGATAGTACTTGAGCCTTCTGCAGAAGGTGGATATACTGCTATTGTACCCTCACTTCCAGGATGCATTAGTGAAGGAAATTCAAGAGAAGAAGCTCTCGCAAATATCCAGGAAGCGATTCAATTGTACCTTGAACAAGTTGATGATGACCGGATATATTCAAAAGACGCTGAAGAAATTGAAATCGCTTTATGACGCGGGTGCCATCACTTGACTTCAGGGCAGTCATAAAGGCACTGCGAAGAGATGGTTGGGTGGTGGTCAGACAAAAGGGAAGTCATATACGTATTCAGAAGACAACAAGTGAGAAGACATTCAAAATTACAATCCCTGCTCATAATCCAATTAAACGATCAACTTTGTCACACATACTGAAACAGGCGAACCTCAGCCTTGATCAGTTCCTTAATCTACTAAACCAATGAGTTCATGTTGTTACGCTCCTACAGGGCTATGTATTATCCGTCCCATTTACCCGGGGTGTTGCCCCAATACAAGTATAAACAAGAATTAAAGATAAAGAGCTTCTGGAAGAGGGTGTCCCCAATACAAGTAATAAACAGGAATAAAGAGATTTTGGGAGGGGGCGTCCCCCCTTGCGCTCCAGCCCGGTTAGGAAACCGGTCTTCGCTATCCCCCTGTGTTGTCCACCATTTGTGAAGGCAGGCAGGGTCATCACATTTGCAAACGCCTTTACAGCCGCACTGGCGAACTGGTGGTAGATTAAAATTATTATAGCCTGGAAGAATTCAAGCATGTACTGGAGAGTCACAAGTCGAAAGCAGCAAGTCACAAGTCAAGAGTTAGATAATAAAGGTACATTTTTCCCAGGACTGTAAGGACATGATTCTATTCCTGGATGCCGTTTTTCAACGGCATGACGTCCGTAACGGTTGGGCTGAAAGGGTTACTTACGTAAATACTGTAACAACCGCACTCCGTCATTCCTGCGAAAGCAGGAAACCAGACCCAGATATTTTTGAAAGAGGGCGTCCCCTCTTGCGCTACAGCCCGTCGAAGACGCCGGTCTTTCGCTATCACCCCGTGTTGTCCACTAGTTGTGAAGGCAGGTATGGCTATCACATTTGCAAACGTCATTACGGCCGCAGTAGCGAACTGGTGGTAGATTAAAACTTATTGTAGCCTGGAAGAATTCAAGCATGTACTGGAAAGTCACAAGTTGCAAGTCAAGAGTTAAGAGTTACAAAGGGTACATTTTTCCATCGCCTGAAAGGACACAATTCTATTCCCGGGTGCCGTTCTTCAACGGCATGACGCCCGTAACGGTTGTGCTGAAAGGGTTACTTATGTAAATACTATAACAACCGAACTCCGTCATTCCTGCGAAAGCAGGAAACCATAATGCGTATTCCGGTCTATTCGGCACCCGATTCCGGCGCTATTCGGCAGCCTGATCCGGAGCGAAGCGACGCATTGGTTTAAGTATACTAAAGGTGCCGGATCAGGTGGTAGTTTTCCGCATAGATTC
>JAAYYB010000081.1 GCA_012515615.1 Fibrobacter sp. | reverse complement strand
TGCTCAACCGACGATCCGGACACGTTCTTCTTTGACATGAATGGCTCCTTGTTGGTAACTGAATATACCGTAAAGAACCACCTAAAAACACACCTTTAAACTGTTCGAAAAAATAGATCCATCACACAGCAAGCTGACTGGGAACTTACATATGATGCCCGTACATACTATGGAAAGGACACTCTGTTAGATTCATCAATTACCAAACAGTTTACAAATGGCGTTTTATCAAGCGCTGTTTACATGTGTTTTACATACGATAATCTCAAAAGGCGCATTAAGGAAACAGAGTACGTTATCGACCCATCCGTTTCTCCAGAAAAGACACGCTCACGGCGCACTACTTTCAGCTACTCTTTCATCGAAGACAGTTTGAAAACTGACAAAGTACTTTACATATGGAGTGGTGGTGAATGGGTTAAAACCAAAAGATATCTTATCACATCAGATCTCGAGAATAAATGTGTGGTCACCAAGACTCTGACCCCTGAGGGGAATATTGAATACTTTGAACGGATGATCAGAAGCTTTGATTGTCAGGGAAATATTCTTGATAATACCCTTCAGTACTGGGAAGAGAGTACATCATCGTGGATAAATGTTGATAGATTTCACAAAGTATACAATTATTTAAATCGGGCTTTAAATGCCGATAAAGCAGTTGCTTTTTCAAATAGAAAACAGCAGGTCTCAATAAGCTGTTCAAACAATCTTCTGCATATCGTGGGAGCTGTAAATGGTGTTTATAAAATTGAGCTCTACAATCTTAACGGACGCATTCAAAAAGCAATGGAGGTCAGGTTTGGAGCTGATAAAATTCATGCGCCTTTGGTTTTAAATAAGAGTGTATCTGGTCCGCTTATCATCAGGTTGAAAAACAGCACAGGGAAAGTAGTACTGTCAGAGAAAGTGATAGTTGGAAAATTTTAGTTGGCCCGATAGTAGTAAATGCAGGGCGGATCTCAAAATATGATGCGGATGCTTCTGCCCTGCATCAAGCTCTGGATGTAAATTTGACCGTGCAGGCTTATTGGCTTTTGTAAGCCGGCATTTTCAGGCTTGCAATTTCATCCGAAACACCGGACTTGCGGTTTATCCGCTGTGCCCATTCCCGGAACACCAATAATGATGCATCATCGCCATCTATGCGGAAATTCGGCTCGCCAACCTTGTTTTCATTAAACCAGAAAAACACTTCAAAACATCCGTTAGTATCGAAAAACTCAAGGAAGTCCCGGAGCCACTGGTAACGTCTTGGATCACTTGGGCATCCTATCTCTGCTATCCACATGGGCTTACCAAAATTCATCAACCCGGCAATAGATGCCGAGTAGACATCAATGAACGATTCCCACTTATGATACTGGTCGTGGTCATCCCCGAAATTGTAACCATCAAGAGCAACGATGTCAACATACTCATCGCCGGGATAGTACGGAAGAATGTCATTATCAAAGGTCAGCTCTCCCCATACAACCGATGGGCTGAAAACCCATTCTACATTGTCTGCTTTTTCTTTTTTGAACAGCTTCCATGTATGTCGCCAGGCATTTACAAACAGTTTCTTTTTCTGACCCCAGGAAAACCAGTTTCCGTTCATTTCGTAACCGAAACGATAGTAAACTTTATAGTCAAGATCACGTGCCTGTCTCGCAAACCTGCGTAAATATTCGTCCCATTTGCCTTCGGCTATTTCCTTTAACAGCTGTTCGTTCTTTTCAGGTGTAAACCCTGTAGAGGCGATATCCTGATTTATTACGGTATAGGTTCCAAGCTTTTTGTTGTGCTCGGCTATCTGTACCGGGAAATCATCTCCCATCTGCAGATACCACAGGATGTAACCCGGAGTTGCCCCGAATACTGCTATTTCACTTTTGAGGTTCTCCTCGTAATCTTTCCATAAATTACTGGAAAAAAAGCCGAAGCGCTGAGCATTAGTTAAAGGAAGATTGTTTTCCTTGACGGAACAAAGCAGATAAGCGGATTTACTACTGTAAGCAGATTTAGATAAAAAACTCCTGTGACAGGAGATAAGAAGTAAAGATAACAGCAAAACCAATGAGGCTCCAGGCACTCTTACTCTCATATTCCCCCCGGATTTTAAAAATGAAATTTGAGAGCAGAGTGGTTCGGGTAAAACCCTTTAACCAGCTCTTTTTTAATTATACCTTTGTATTAGGATATAAACAAGTCACAAGAAATAGGACACAAGCTGGAATGGCCGGGTTTCTTTTTTGTTGTGTCTTGTACACCCTACCCCAGAGATGACATAGTGCCAAGACCCAGAGTCCCGATTTCACCTCAGAGATGAAATAGTGACAATGCAAAATTCCCAAATTCATCTCTGAGGTGACGGTTTTTTCCTTCAGTGACAATGGCTTTGATATATGCTCAACCATCACATTTCGATCGCAGTATTTGTTCCATCCGAGCAACTTTTCCCTGAATGGCCCCTCTACCCTTTCTAAATCTTCTTTGGGGACCGGTTTCCCCGGATAGTTAACCTGCCCGCAGTAGGCCCCTCCTTCCCACCAGGGCGCTCTGTAATGGGTCAGAAGCATGGGGTTATAATAGTGGAAAGTCAGGATGATGTTCTTGTCATCAGGCACTTCAAGTTCATCAAAAGTATCAACAGAGTTCCACCTGTTTGAACCAATTATTACAGTTCTTTTCGGCTCTACTCCCCTTATTTTATCAAAAACAAAATTGCTCACCTCATTCCAGCTTGCATTATCCCTGGCAACAGGCTCATTAAGAATCTCATAGGCAATCAAATCCTCTGACCAGCTCCCGATATTACAGGAAATACTCCCCCATAAACTCGCCAGCCTATCTTTTTCTTCCGGATCAGTAAAGAGTTTCGGTTCATCTATGTCGTTAAAGTAATGGGTTCTGAGGATATGCAGATCAACAATTGCCTTCAGATTTTCTCTCTGACACCAATAAATAGACTCATTTAACAGATCAAAGGCTTCATTTTCCTGGATTCCGTTTTCTTTCCACATCTGCTCTTCGTCAACAGGAATACGGATATGATCAAAGTTCATATCTGCAATTCTGGATACATCTTCCCGGATAAACCAGGCTCTCCTTTCTGCGCCTCTGCTGCTGCACTGGCTTAGCCAATGTGAGATATTGGTTCCGCGTCCCGGATTAAATGCCATAGAAGTCTCCTGTCCTTTTTGTTCAGGGGAATATATATCTGAGAGACAATCAAGAGTATTGAGATAATGAATGGCCGTTTCTCTATGCTGGCTTATTTTTCAAAAGAACGTCAGGTCAGAGAGGCTGTTCTGCAGTGTTTTTTTATGGTTTTTCACTGAGTCATCTCCGGGGATGAATCCCCAGAGATGACTTTTGGATTTAACATTTTAAGTCACAATTTCATCTCTGGGGTGCCCTCTCGCCACAAGATAAGTGCCCCCCCCTCCGTGCATAAGCTCCATTACCTCTGAGGTGAAAGAGTGACTTAACTCGTTAAATGAACCTGTGGAGAGTCACTAAGTCACCTCAGGGGTGAACTTTTACCTCACCCGAAGTACAACCCTGAATCCTACAGTCGAATTCACTGATGAAGGCGGCATCTTGCTTCGTGTCCCTGATTGTGCAAAGTATTCACTATGCATCCAGCTTCCACCACGTATTACACGTTCCTGGCCGCTTTGCGGTCCAGAGGGGTCTGTTGAGGGGCTTGCCGAGTAGTAGCTTGAGTCATACCAGTCGTTACACCATTCCCACAAATTTCCCGCCATATCGTAAAGCCCAAATGCATTGGGTTTCTTTTGAGCAACGGGCTGAGCTGTATTTAAACTATTTGTTTTAAGCCAGGCATAAGCAGTGCTTTCTAACAGACTGTTACCCCAGTAGAATGTGGTAACTTTTCTGGCTCTGCAGGCGTATTCCCATTCAGCTTCGGTAGGCAGCCTATATCCATCAGCTTCTATATCGATCATCAAACCCTCCATTGAGCAGTTTGCTCCCGGAGTTCCAGAAATGGCCGTATAAATGTAAACAGTATCTAAAGAGTCCCTTTTGCTTCGTTGATTGCAATAGTAAGCTGCATCAGCCCATGAGATATTTGATACCGGAAGATTGCCGTTTGCAATAAGCGGGGAGCCTTTAAGCTCAGAAAAATCCTCTGTGGTTACTTCTGTAGAGTCGATCCAGTAATGGTATGTAAATGATACCATGTGGACCGGTGTTTCACTTAATGCAAAACCGTCTTGACCCATATTGAAGTTGAGATTTTTGCTTTTTACAAATTTCATTCCCTCAGGACCCGATGGATGTCCGGGTGAGGTGAATTTGCCGGTAGTCTCAATACTATCTCCGAATAAATCCTTTACACGCAATATCCATGTGTAAGAGGTGCCAGGTGCGATACTGTCAAGAATCAGACTGGTTTCTGAACCGGAGTAAACCGGAGCTGGAGTCGCATTATCGGCACCCAGAAACAGGCTGTAAGACTGAATATCGGCATCTCCATCGGGATCTTCCGCTGAAAAATTCACACGGTATGTCCCGGCATCCCGGTCGAAATCAAATGTCAGGAATTCCGGTGTGGTTGTGAAATCTGCGGTATCTGGTCCGCGGTTAAAGGATATATTGAAGCTGTCATAAACGCAGTTGTTGTCATCATCCATGGCTGCCCAGATAACTTTCAGAGCCCCGCCTTCAGGATGGGAGAATGAAAACGCAGGAGAATCTGAACTGTCACTCCATACAGAGCCGGTATCGGTTTTCATAAAGTATCTGATTATGTTTCCGACTGTATCTGAAACCTGCATGCTTATATTAACGGTTGCCAGCTGACTTACAATTGTATCCTGAATTTTTGTCAGAACAGGGGTATAGCTATGCACAGAAACAATAAAGCTGTCAGGAGAGGAAACCAGCCCATCATTATCTATGGAACTGAACCAGACAGTATTCTTTCCTGTTTCTGAAACACTCCAGCTTTTATCAAAAGGTAAGTCTGCAGGAACCGTGTCCCAGGTTGCACCCCCATTAAAAGACCAGCGGTACCATTTGATAGTGCCGTTTTCATCGGAACCCTGGGCCGATAAGGAAATTTTATCATTTATTTTGATCAGGGTATCAGTTTTGGGTGAAACTACCGGCGGGTAATAATTTGTCCCGTATGGATCAAATGGATTGTTCCAGCCTTTTTCCTGGGGCAGTTGTGCACAGAAGGCTGCGAGGAGCAAGAGAACTGGTAAAGAGTTTTTTAACCTTTTTGTAAACATTATTTCCTGTCAGATAAATCCGATTGTTTATAACTCATCTTGTTTTAACCTAAAACGCAAAAGATAACCCTACACCAACCAGACAACCACCCGCAACCCCAAAAAAGGTGTTTCTGAAATTGATTGCTTTTCTGGCATTAGAAATATTCTGGTTGTATGCGCTGCGGTGGTAGACACATCCATCTGACGCCACAGAAGCATCGTATGCCGCCGCTTCCACTTCAGCCGCTTTCAGCTGCGTTCTGGCGTAATCGTCATAAAAAAAACCAGCACCAGTAAAGGCCATCGTCAGAACGCCAAAAACGATTTTCTGTACACGCTGGCGGCTTCGTTTCTTTTTAAGGGCAACTGTTTTTACAGAATCTTTCCACTCCTGGGAGCGGTCCAGGTGAAGGTCAAGAACAAGAGAATTTTCAGGAGAAATGGAAATCGATTCTTTTAGAGGAGCATAGCCGGGCATACTCAGTTTAATTTCACGGGAATCACCGGGCTTGAAGTAGTAGTTTTTAAAGGGCGTATAACCGTAATTCTCGCCGTCAATTGAGAGCTTTGCGCCTGAAGGTTGACTTGTGAGCTCAAAGTGAGCGCATTCCATTCTGCATTCAATAATTATTCTGCTGTCTTCGCCCGCTTTAAAATTCATCTTTGCAGAGAACACGACTGAATCTGCTTCGTTTATCTCAATTTTGACATCCCCGGAAGGAACACGATACCAGCCGCCCATATCATGATTGATTGTTATACCATCTGCGCGTACAACGGCACTATCGGGTAATCCGATAATAATCACTCTGCTGCTTTCAGAAGAATCACTCTGTGCAAAAGTTGACAGCGATGATAAAAGTATCAGTAAAAGTGCGGGAATATGAAACATTCGATGTAATGGCATTAAAATAAAGCTCCTCGCAACTACTCTTTCATTTTCTCTTTGTTGTAGATATATAAGCCCAGTGCAGGCAGGATATTTTGCTTGTTCAGTTTTGAGCCGGATCTTCTCCCCACGTTTCGCCCCATCAGATCCATAATAGCTCCTGAAAAAGCGGGGCATTCTCTTCTCAGGGACGAGCCTGGTGAGAATGTGAGTGTTTTTCCGGTTTGAACCACGCGTTTCAAGATGGTTTTCTGGAACGGTAATGCCCTGGAATAAGCTTTTCTTATGAGACTGACACTGTCGATGTATACGTCTTTGTTATCAAGCCCGCAGTTGAACTCAACGCGTGCATCCGGACATTCTTCGCTGCCCATGGTGAAATCTATTACGTACTTTTTCGGTATAGAAGTAAGCTCGATGAGCATCGTGGAACTATCGAGCAGGTTTTCATACGATCCGTCATTTCTATTGATTTCCGCCCTGATTGTTCGATTGCTGTCTGCCCAGGCCACAAATGAAAACTCGTAGGCGATTTTTTTCTGAAGGTTTATTCCTGACTGGGTAAACTGAATATGCCACTTTTCACTTCCGGCACTGTCAATTAAAATCCTGTATACACTATCCTCTGTTACAGCACCCGTTGCAGTACCGCCGTAAACGCCCAGATTCCATCCTGTATCGCCTCTGGAAAAAGATCCGTTTACAATCTTTTCTGCACTTGCAGTAATCTCAAAAGGCATTTCTGTTTCTGCTGTTAAGCTTTCATCGGAAACACTCTTTATGCGTAGAAAACACCATGGTGAATAGACACCGGACGGGACCCAAGAAAAACTCCCGTTGTTAGGAACAGAATCTGCGATTTTCATCCAGTTGAGTCCGTTATCGACTGAGAGTTCGATTACAAGGGGATCGTTGTTTCCAAGACTGGTCCAGGAAATCTTTACAGGTACGCTTTCAAATAAAACTGCCCCCGCCTCTGGTACATCTAAACAGAGTCTTGGTCCGGGGATCTGTATCAATTGTACGTTACTTATTGAAATGTCACCGTTGTACTTCCCGCAGTTAAACTCTACACGTGCAGAAGTATCTGCCTGTGTCATTGCAAATACTAATTCAAAGGTCTGTTCTGTCGGAGTCAGATTTATGGTGTCTCTTCCTGAGTATGGGAAGTAATCTCCCCCGTCTCTGCAGACAGATGCTTCGATTGTTCTCTCTACAGTGGATGATGCATCGAAAGAGAAACGGTAAAGGACATTACTGTCAAGTGGTATCTGGCTTTGAGTAAACTGGATTGACCAGGCATCTGCACCGGGATCGGTAATCTCAATCAAGTATCTGCCGTCTGCCGCCATGCCGGTAACTTCTGAACTGTAAACACCAAGGTTCCAGGAGTCTGTGCTGCTGAAGGTACCATTCTGAATAAGGTTGTCCTGGCCGGATACAGGAAAAAAACATAAAGACAATATGATAATAATAACGCAACTCACCATTTGATCACCTGAATCTATGAATTTAATCAAATAAAATCAATACTTGTGAAGAATACAGTTACCGGAAATAACAGTAAAACCTTATTATAATGACATTGGTGTTAATTGCGTTTAAAAGGTTCAATTTTCATTGCTTTAAATGCTTCTCCAACCGTGTAAAATGATCCTGCTACGCATATCAGGTCATTTGGGTTGTTAAATGCAGCGGCTACAGCCGATTCGATATCTGGTGCGATACTGCATCTTTTTCTCTCTTCTGGAGGCACATGTGAAAGAAGATCGTATGGAGAAGCCGCTCTCTCTATCTGTGGCTGTGTGAGTATCAGGTCTCCGGCTATTCCAAGATAATTTTTCAGGACCCCTGCAATATCTTTATCCTTCATGATTCCTGTCACAATGCAGGCTCTTTTGTCCGGGAAATCACTCTTCACTGCCGAGACAAACGCTTCTGCAGCATCAGGGTTATGACCCACATCGAAGATTACTGTTTTCTCATTTATCTTGTACTTCTGGAATCTTCCGGGCAAAACGGTTTCCAACAGGCCCTTTTTGATGATTTTATCATCAGTTATGCCGGCTTTTTTTATAGCAGCTACTGCAAGCAGAACATTCAGGGCCTGAAAGGGACCACGGAGCCCCACATCGTAGAAAACACCATCCTGCCCGATCTGCTGTCCTTCGTCAGTTTGCCTGGTGAAAGCAGAATCGGCAGAAATTATGGTCAAATCTGCATTCTTCGATTTACATATATCACGTACAAGATCCATCACAGAGACATCAGCATTAGACGCGATCACCAAAGGTGTATTTTGCTTTACGATACCTAATTTTTCACGGGCAATCGAGAGGATGTTGTCACCCAGGAACTCCGCATGATCCATTGCTATTCTGGTGATTACTGAAACAGCGGGCTTAATGATATTTGTGGCATCAAGACGGCCGCCCATTCCTGTTTCAAATACTGCCCACTGGACACCTTCTTTTTTAAAGAGTTCATAAGCCATGAGGGTTGTAGCTTCAAAGAAAGTGAGCTTGAGCTCATCGATCAAACCAGATTGCAGCTCGTAGATATCAAGCCACTGCTCTTCAGAGATGATTTTCCCGTTTATCTGGAAGCGCTCTTCAAACCGCATTATATGTGGAGATGAAAAGAGACCGGTTTTATAACCGGAGGTACGTAGAATCGATTCTAAATATGCGCAGGTGGAACCTTTGCCGTTTGTGCCTGCGATATGGATACTCCGGAAACAATTCTGCGGATTTCCCAGGCGTTTCGCTGCTTCCTCTATCCGCTGAAGATCATATTTGATCCCCCTGGTGTTGAGAGAAAACAGGTGTTTACAGACTTCTGATGCTTTGTTGGACATTACTTTAATATAGAATATGTAAAAGTGCTGAATTCAAAGTTTTAGACGACACGATGAATCGCAGTACTTTACTTGATTTTTACATAGGATTTTCTTATAATACTATGACACTCTTTTGCTTTATACTGTAATATCTTCAGAAAGACTGCCCCGTAAATGAAAAGAAAACTATTTGCAGCGATTTCCATTTCACTATTATTTGTTGCTTTCGGATTGATCTCTTTCCTGGTGATACTGACAAAACGCCATCCGTTTTTCGTAAAAAGTAAACTGAAAATAGGAGCTCTTATAATATCTTTATCCGGGGCTGCAGCCGGTTGCTTTACGACAACCTGCTATTCACCGGTTCCCGATAATTATTTCCAGATAGATCAATATGACTCTCAAATCGGGATGCTTCTGCTCAACAGAGCAGTGTCGGACACAATCACCGGTGAAATACGAGCCAGGAATAATACAGCCTATTCTTATACGATTAGAGATTCGTCATACTCCATTTTCGCAAAAGATAATTTGAAGCCACTGGACGGGGTGTTTGATAAATCAACCGAAGAATTCCAGATTGTAGTTGGAAACCAGATCCCTTCCGGAGATTACAATTTGACATTTTACTCTGCTGCGGTAGATTCTATAGATAATGCTCAAATTGTTGATCAATTTTCTCTAAGAATAACCGATTAGGGCATGAAATTCCCTCTTTGTCATGTTATCTTTGAAATTACTCAGGAATGTAACCTCTCATGCCTTTACTGTTACAATTACTGGCGCGGAAAAGGTCATATCGCGCAACAGTATGAATTCAAATCCGCTCAGAAGACACTCAAAAGAATACTGAACATATTTGATCTGGTACATATAACTTTTACCGGTGGAGAGCCTTTCCTGGCCGAGGGGTTTAGTGAACTCATTTTAAAGTGCAGGCTTAAGGGTAAAGGTGTCACTGTAATATCGAATGGAACTGTTGCTGCTGAGCCGGATTACCGGATACTGAGCATGATGGGAGTTACTCTCTTTGAATTCCCTTTGCATTCAGATAATCCTGCAATTCATGATAAAATGACAAATTCGGTGGGCTCGTTTAATAAAGTGATCGAATCCATCGGGTGTTTACAAGAACTGAAAACAGATGTATGTGTTGTATGTGTCCTGACAAAACTAAATATTGAAAGTCTCCGGGATACTCTCCATTTTGCCCAACAGCTTGGTGTCAGGCGCTTTATGCTCGCCCGTTTTAATATTGGAGGAAGGGGAATCGAGAACTCTGAAATGCTGCTCCCCTCTCTGGAACAGTTAAAATCCGCTTTCCGTATTGCTGATTGTTTTGCTCAGAAGAATAAAATGAAAATAACAGCTAATGTTTGTGTCCCCGAATGCATAATAGATCCCTCTGATTATCCTCACATCCCTGTTTCCAGTTGCGGATCAGACTTTTTGAAAAAACCTGTTACGATCGATTCATCCGGGAATGTGCGATTCTGCAATCATTCCCCTGTTAAAGCCGGGAATATCTTTTCTGAATCGATGGATTCAATTTTCAATTCAGAATATGCCCGGTCCTGGAAAAATGATTGTCCCCCGTACTGCTCCGGCTGCAAGTCCTGGGATATATGTCATGGCGGATGCAGGGCGGCATCAGAACAGCTCTATGGCTCCTTAAATCATGAAGACCCGATTATAGGGTTATTAAAAAGAGATTACCTGAAAAACTCGCCTGCTGATTAAATCTCTATCTGACTTCGATTTGAGAATTTCTGTTATACCCATTTCTGGGCTGCTTTTTGCTCCTTAAATCAAAAACTATTTCTGTTTTCAAATTTCTACTTTCTTTCATGTCATACACGAGGTGTTATGATCTTCAGTGTAGCTTATACCTTTGATCAGGGGATTATTCCCAAACTGGCACAATTTCCCGAAGTAAAAGAGATCTTTGGCAAGCTGGGAAGCGATCTTCTTGGTGGCGGGAGATCAAGCTACATGGTGGCAGATGCAAACAGAAAAAAGCTCGAAGATGCTGTAAAGGAATCAAAAAAACACCATATCGAGTTTAACTACCTGCTTAATGCAGCTAATCTTGATGGGTTTGAACAGACTCGTTCCGGACAGAAAAAAATCCGCAAATTCCTCGATTTTTTATCGAATCTGGGTATAAATAACGTAACGGTTTCAATCCCCTATCTCCTTAAGATTATTAAATACAGCTATCCTCATTTTAAAACAAGGGTAGGAGTTTTTGCCAGAATCGCCTCTCCCGCTTCAGCTAAATGGTGGGAGGAGATGGGGGCAGATGTCCTCTGTGTAAGCTCTATATCCTGCAATAGAAATCTGCGTCTGCTGAAGAGTATCAGGACTGCGGTAAAGTGTGATCTGCAGTTGATTGCAAATGCCAACTGCCTTCAAGATTGCCCCTTTGAGCTTGCACACATGAATATGCTTACCCATGCATCGCGGTCCGGTGCCAGGATGCACTCTTTTAATCTGGATTACTGTTTTCTGCACTGTTCAGCTATCCGTTACAGAGATAAGACTCACTTTCTCAAATCAATCTGGATCCGCCCTGAAGATCTTTCTCAATATGAGAAACTGGGCTATACAAATTTCAAAATCATAGATCGTGGATGTCCTCCTGACCTTCTCATAAAAAGGGTGAAGGCATATTCTGAGCGCTCCTTTAATGGAAATTTGATGGAGCTCATTGCGCCTGTCGCAAAGATACGCTCCTATGATGGCTCAAGCAGGGGAAGACTTGCGAAGGTACTCCCCTTTATCAGGCCCGACAAAATAAAGTTCAAATCATTAATGGGGATAAAGTGGTTTATTGATGATGCGCTGCTAACGACTTTCGATAAAGACTCACCAATTTATATCGAAAACAAATTGCTTGACGGATATCTTGAGAAGATTCTTGCAAAAGGTTGTACATCAGCAGATTGCGGTGACTGCTCATACTGCAGCAAATTCTCTGAAGAAACTGTCCGCATAAAGCCTGAATATCATAAGAGTGTTATTTCTCAGATAGATGTTCTGGAGAAGGGGTTAGTTGACGGGAGTATCTTTTAGCCTTAACAGGAGGGGAAAAATGGAAAACTCGGAAAGTCAGGTCGCTGCACGTGTCATGAAGGTTGTAAGTGAAACGCTGGTTATTGACAAAGGTAAAATCAGTCGTGAAAGCAGGTTTGTGGAGGATCTGGGAACTGATTCTCTGGATAAAGTAACTCTTGTTATGGCTCTTGAGAATGAGTTTAAAACCAGCATCACAGATGAACAGGCTGCAGGGATAACCTCAGTAAAGGATGTCATCTCTGCTCTGTCCTGTTTCCCGAATATGACAAAATGAAAAACAGGGCAGTTATAACCGCAACAGGAGTAATCTCCCCTGCAGGCATGAATACAGATGAATTCTGGAACTCATGTCTTCAGCAGAAAGACTATATCTGCCCTATCCCTGAGAACTGGAAACACTACTCCTCTTTCATGTCGCAGTACTGGTCGCCACTTGACAAGTACTTTCCGGGTTCTGAATGGCTTCTGAAGATGGATCTCCTGCAGCTTGATTTCTGCCAATTGATGGTTCTCGATGCTGCTTATCAGGCAATAACAGCATCAGGTATAAGTTTCTCAATCGTAGATTCCAGAAAAAGAATAATGAGATTGGAATGTATAAACCCGGAGCGTGCCGGGGTTTTTATCGGCACAGGTACCGGCGGAATAACATCACTTCTCTCTGCTCATTTATCACAGCTTCTCTCAACAGCAGATCACCTCAGGCTTTCAAGTGCAAACCAGGACAGTTCTCTGAAGAGATACAATCCATTTACGGTTCCAATGATGATGGTTAACGGAAGTGCTGACATTCTGGGCATTCGTCTTTCATTGCACGGAATGAACAGAACCGTAACTGCTGCATGCTCATCTGGAACAATGGCGATTGGTGAGGCATACCGGGCTGTAGCGGAGGGCCGCCTGGATTTTGCGCTGGCTGGAGGCGTTGAATACCTCCATGACCCTTCAGGTGGTATCTTCAGGGGTTTTGATATTGCCGGGACGCTGACAAGGATAAGTGATCCGGTATCCTGCAACTGCCCGTTTGATCAGAGCAGATCAGGTTTTCTGTTCTGTGAGGGGGGGTGTGCCATACTGATGATCGAGTCCCTGGAACATGCGGTAAAACGCGGGGCAAAAATCATAGCAGAGATCAAGGCCTACCAGAATGCTTTTGAAGCTTACAACCTGATGATGATGGATCCGGCAGGATTACACATAGAGAATCTTTTGAGATCTGTTGTAAATCAATCAGGTCTCAAAGTGCAGGAGATCGATTACATAAATGCCCATGGTACCGGAACTGTTTTGAATGATCAGATTGAATCGGATGTCATAGATCGTGTTTTCGGTAAAGAGGTTCCGGTAAACAGTACAAAATCTATTACCGGTCATGCACTTGGGGCAAGCGGAGCTCTTGAGGCTGTGGTGACGGCTCTTTCTGTTTACTACGACAGAGTGCATGGAAGTAAAAATCTCAGAAACCCGGTTAGAAACCTGAACTTTGTAAAAAACACTTCCACACACCGGGTTAAAAATGCCCTGACTGAATCTTTTGCCTTTGGCGGTCATTATGCCGCCTTAGTGCTGGGAAAGGTATAAGTGGACGCTTATCTGAACTCAATCGCAACTGCAGTTCCACCCTTAGCGTTAGAGCAGCAGCAGATCTGCGGGCTTATGAACCAGTATTATGCAGAAGAGTTGTCGCCGCGTTCTCTTGATGTAATGAAAAAAATATTTCTGCACCCCGGTATCAGAAAACGTCACTTTGCAGCAGACAGTCTCGGGGATCTGATCATGATCAGAAATGAAGATCCTGATCTCAGGGCTTTGCGTTTTCAAAACTGGGCCGTTTCTCTTTCAAAAGAAGCATTGCAGAAAGCAGCCGCAAAAGCCGGTATTCGCCTCAAAGACATAGATGCAGTTATCACTAATACATGTACCGGGTATCTGTGTCCAGGCATTACATCTTACCTTAATGAGCTGCTCGATATGTCTGATTCTGTCCGGGTGTATGATCTTGCCGGCGGGGGTTGTGGAGGAGCCATTCCAAATCTCCAGCTTGCAAAGGCACTGGTTGAGAGCGAAAAGATGATTGTAGCTGGTATTGCGGTTGAAATCTGCAGCGCAACTTTTCAGATGGGAAATGATATCAGCCTTATTGTCTCAAACGGGATTTTCGGTGATGGGGCAGCTGCTTTTATCTTTTCACCTGAAAAGACCGGATTCAAGGTTCTGAATTCAGTATCCTCTATCTATCCGCAATACCGCGAAGCTGTGCGATTTATTTACAAAAAAGGTCAACTGCATAACAAGCTTAGTCCCAGGTTACCTGAAATTATTGGTAGTATAATTTCACCTTTTACTGAGAGACTTTTATCAGGAATTAATATCCGTGATATAAAAAACTGGGCTTTTCATCCGGGTGGAGAAAAGATACTGGGTGCCGCGCAGGCCGCACTATCTTTAAGTGATGACAAAATAAAGATTTCCAGAGATATCCTTAAGGAATATGGGAACATGTCTTCTCCTTCGGTAATGTTTGCGGTGGAAAACTTTATAAATAAAGGAGTATCTGGTGACAAGACGTGTGTTCTGGGGTTTGGTGCCGGATTGACAATTCATGGCTGCATTCTGGAAGCTGTATAGATTCTGTGCACATCTGTAAAGAAGAGGCAAAATGCTGCATTATTCAAATCACCAGTGGTCTTCAAGGTCAATTCAGCAGGAGATAATGGATTCTGAGCAAATTGATCTGCACAGATTAAATCACACATTCGATCACCTGAAAATCATCAACAATTATCTTTCAGGCATCAGAAAGCTTCTTCTCAACACAATTATAAAGGATGTTTCTCAAACCGGTCAAAAGAGATTTACTGTTCTTGAACTGGGCTGCGGAGGAGGAGATATCGCTAAATGGCTCAGCCGTACATGCCTTAAATACAATCTTGAATGCATTATAACCTGCATAGATAACAATGAAAACGCTATTGCTTATGCAGAAAAAGAATGCTCAGGTTATGAAAATATCAACATTATGGAGAATGACGCGTTTAAAGCATTAGAAGAATTTAAAACGGATTATATTTTCGCTAATCACTTTCTTCATCATCTACCGGATTTCAGAATCGGGCATCTGCTTTCTTTGATGGCAAACTGTGCCGGAAAAGGATTTTTGATCAATGATCTCTGCAGATCACCAGTTTCGTTAATAGCATTTTCGATTATCGGTGTATTATTCAGGAAAAGTTATGCTGCGGCCGATGGCAAACTCTCGATTCGTAAAGGGTTTACGGAGAAAGAGCTGAACACTTTAAGTTCTTTTTTGAAATTTAGAGGAGTTGTAACGGTCCGCAGGAATCCTCTGGGACATTTGAGTTTATGGTTCAGATCCACGACTTCTGAAGAGCAATATAAATGATCAGTGGAAACCCGCACGTTCCCTTTCAGGCATCAATTCATCCGGAAACTCTTTATATCTGGCGCGGACCCTCGTTACTGATTGTAGATCCTCATGGAGAGGTCACCGGAGATGGATTAAGCGGCTTCTTTTTCCGGGGTACAAGGTTTCTTCGCACATTGAATTTCAGGATAAATGGCAGTCACCCTTACTTCTGTTCGAGTTTCGTATATTTTCCCGACTCGATGGATTTTGCATATATCTATCCTGAAGTCAAAAAGGGTGGAACCGGTGGAAGCGGTTCCGGGATGATAGAGAGAAGTGATGGAATTATGGAGCGGAGCATCGAGATAAGGAAGAAATACATTGTCAGGTCGTCGTTTTTTGAATGCCGGCTTGATATTGTAAACTGCTGGGAAGAAGAGGTCCATTTTACACTTGAGTGGGATTTTGATGCTGATTTTGCCACGATAGATAAGGCAGTATCGGGTGAAAAGGAGCTGCATAGTAGCGCAGAAACTGATATTACCAGAGAATCGATCAATATCAAAAGCAGTAGCCCTTTTCCAGGAATGAGCTCTGAGATCCGGGTGACGGGTGATGGTTTCTGGCAATCAGGAAGAGAAAAACTAAAAGCTGATTTTGTTTTAGGCAGGCAGGAAAAGATCACTACTGGAATATCAGTTACAGTAGTAGATCATGATGATCCTGTCAGTTTGTCAGGTTCAAAAGAAAGAGAACAGGTTATGCATAACTGGCTTTCAGGGTTATGCAGAATAGAAACACCACAGAGCTGTTTCGGGGAGGTAGTCAATCACTCGGTGAGGACTGTCGGATATGCGTCTCTGCTTGATGGGACCAGGGAGGAGTGGCTCTCCCCTGCCGCAGGATATCCTCTTTATCCTTATCTGTTTGCAAGGGATGCGCTTACCTCGGCATGGATGATTTCCATGTTTGATGAGGGGCAGATGGCGTTTAATACACTCTCTGCAATTGCAAAGCTCCAGGGAAAAGTCGATGATCCGGAACGGGATGAACAGCCGGGAAGAATCATTCAGCAGACAAGGAAAAATCCGCTCTCAAGGCTTGGAGAAGAACCTTTTGGCCGATACTACGGCGACTTTTCGTCTCCTTTCATGTATATCGTCGCATTCGCCTTTGCGCATGCATGGTCAGGAGACAGTGCACAGGTTAAAAAAATCTGGCCGGTTTGCAGACGAGTACTTGATTGGGCAGAAAGACTCGGGGACCGGGACGGCGATGGTTATCTTGAGTATTTGACATTGTCCAGATCCGGTCCAAGAAATCAGGCCTGGAAAGACTCAGAAAACGCTATTGTTGACGAAAATGGAAAACTGGTTGACCCGCCTGTTACCACCAGTGAAACTCAAGGATATTACTATGCCTCACTCCAGGCAGGAGCTTTCTTTTCGCTCATTACCGGTAATCACAGAGATGCACTTAAGTATCTGAAAAAAGCAGCAATGCTGAAAAAAGCCTTCAATCGTGACTTCTGGGTTGAAAGTGAAGGGTATATTGCTCTGGGACTGGATTCCAAAAAGAGGCAGATAAAGAGCCGTACATCAAATATGGGACATTGTCTTGCAACCGGCATCATAGATTCGGAAAAGGTTCCGTCTGTTGTAAAAACGCTTTTTTCTTCTGATATGTATAGCGGCTGGTGTGTAAGGACACTTTCATCGACACACCCCGCATATAATCCACTCGATTATCACCTTGGATCAATATGGCCTGTGGAAAACGCTTCGATTGCATTTGGTCTGAGAAGATACGGGTTTGATCAGGAAGCACTGAAACTGATCAAGGCAAATTTTGAACTGGCCTTGCACTGGAAGAACAACTGGGTCCCTGAGTGTGCAGGAGGTTACGATCGCTCTCAGCAGTTGCACCCTGGAGCATTCCCCAAGGCCAATGTGCCCCAGACCTGGAATGCAGCAGCTTTAGGCTTATTTACAAATGTACTCCTTGGTTTCCAGCCTTTTGCCCCGCTCAACACACTTTTTATAGATCCTGTTCTTCCTGAATGGCTTCCGGAGCTGAATCTGCACTCTCTCCGGTTTAATGGTTCAGTTTTTGACCTGCATGTTTATAGAATCGGTTCCGGAAAGACAAAGTTCAAAGTACTTAACAAAAAGGGCAGATTTTTTCTGATCCGTCAGCAGCCTTATAACTCCCTGTCCGTCAATCTCTGGAACAGACTGCTCTCGGCTGCTGGTATAACCAGTTAAAGGATAGGAACATGAGAAAACAGGAAAATGTAATAATAACAGGTGCTTCGGCCGGGGTCGGAAGAGCAGTGGCAAATCTTTTTGCCTCAAAGGGAGCCGCAGTAGGGCTCATTGCCAGAAACCTGAAAAGACTCCAAAGTGCTGCGGATGAAGTCAAACAGTCTGGTGGCAGAGCGCTTGTATTGCCCGCAGATGTATCTAATACTGTGCAGGTTGAGAGCGCGGCTGAAAGGTTTGTCAGGGAATTTGGTTCAATAGATATATGGGTGAACTGTGCCATGACCACAATTTATGGGGGGAAAATTAATACAATAGAGCCCGATGAGTTCCGACGGATTACAGAAGTAACATATCTGGGCTATGTCTACGGGACACAATCCGC
The DNA here is from genome assembly GCA_012515615.1 of Fibrobacter sp. GTDB lineage: Bacteria > Fibrobacterota > Chitinivibrionia > Chitinivibrionales > Chitinispirillaceae > JAAYIG01. The sequence goes on along the minus strand of JAAYYB010000081.1, from coordinate 106 downwards.
CCTGAAATGGATGGTTCCACAGAGGAGCGGTAATATTGTTCAGGTGGGAAGCATACTGGCTTACAGGTCGATTCCTCTGCAATCACCATATTGTGGTGCAAAACAT
>JAAYYB010000080.1 GCA_012515615.1 Fibrobacter sp. | reverse complement strand
TATCTCAGTCCGGATTGAAGTCTGCAATTCGACTTCATGAAGCTGGAATCGCTAGTAATCGCGGATCAGCATGCCGCGGTGAATACGTTCCCGGGCCTTGTACACACCGCCCGTCAAGCCATGAAAGGTGGCAGTACCCGAAGTCGCTTCTCTAACCGCAAGGAAGAGTGCGCCGAAGGTAAGGTCATTGATTGGGGCTAAGTCGTAACAAGGTAGCTGTATCGGAAGGTGCGGCTGGATCACCTCCTTTCTGGAGTATTCCCGATTAACCTCGGGATATGATTGACTCGGTTTTCCGTTCTCACATCAAAGCATTTCCAAAACTTAAAACCGCTCATCCTGATAATTCAAGATGAGCGGTTTTTTTTATTCCCTTTGAAATCCTCAGTAAATACCTGTACAATCGTATATACTTATTGGCCGACCAGGCCAGTTACACCTCAGTGGAAAAACTATGGATAAAGAAAAACTGAAACAGTTTCGTGAAGAGATGAGCAGGCTGGCCGAGATCGCGCATAAAAGGGAAGGCGAGAAGGAATTAAACAAGCTGCTTGAAAATTTTAACGAATGGAAAAGCGGAACACTTGACTATAACGAATTAGCTGCGATTATCAATGAGACTCATCATATCATAAATAGAAATATCTGGAAGGCCCATGATTTCGATGATGAATTCATCGTAATAAGGGCAATTTACAAAAAGATAATCTCTATTGAAGAGATGAGCGAGGAGTTGTACGGCTATTTAAAGGAAAAAATAGAGAGATTGAGGAGCGTTCTGGGAGGACAGGACGAATAGAAGTCAAGAGAGTCGTTTCAGGGGTTCAGGGTTCAGCGTTCGCCAAGAATGGACCTCTCACTGTTCAGGGTTCAACGTTCATCGTTCGCCAAGAATAAATCCCCAATACCACGTGGTCCTCTGAACCTCTTTAACCTCTTAACCTCTAAACGCTGAACGCCTATTTTTTAGTATTTCTGCCTTTGAACCGTAATCCTAGCAGAGATAATTACTACAGGGAGGTAGTCATGAAACTTAATTCGCTACAGGATCTGTTCGTTGACAAGCTCAACGAAATATATTCTGCAGAAACTAAAACAGGGGAGCTGTTGCCCCGGTTTGCCGAAAAAAGCAGTTCTGATGAAGCAAAAATGGCTTTTGAGGAACACTTCGAACAATCCAGAAATCAGGTGTCAAGACTTGACCAGATCTATTCAAAGCTTGAGATGGAACCTCAGGAGGTTGATAATCCGGTCATTGACTCTCTGATAGATGAATCAACAGAGTTTCTGAATTCCACAGGAGATCCGAATGTAAAGGATGCCGCTCTGATCGCCGCTGAACAGGAGATAGAGCATTATGAAATAAGCGCTTACGGAACAGCACGATCCTTTGCGCGGGCACTGGGAATGGATGATGTCGCTGGGATTCTTCAGGAGATACTCAACGAGGAGTCTTTCACAGACAATAAACTATCAAAAATTGCTGAAAAAGGTTACGGCGGACCGGCAGTAAACAGGAAGGCCGCATAAACCGGTCATATCCGTTAACCAGAAACAGTAATACAGCACGGCACCTTCAGGCCGTGCTGTATTTATGCGTATTCTGTACTTCAGCAATATCCGTTTTTTCTCACCATCGGCCTGTAAAGTGGCTCTGTGTGGCACGGTCGCCCTCGACCGTGTCCTGCACTATTGCCAGATTTTCTCATCTTCGGCCTCTATCCTGGTCTGGGTCAGTAACGGAATCGGCACCGGCATCGAAAAAACCACGAATATCCGCTGATATAACAAGACACGGTCAAGGGAGATCAGTGCACACAGATCCTCTCTTCACCCTGAGCTGTTCATGTCGAAAGGTAAATATCTGAGCGATCGTGTTATATGGAAATGGGCTTTGGGTGGGTACCCGGTGCCAGTGATCGGGGCAGAGCCCTATAACAAGTTTTGATTGCAAGATGCTCACTGCCGTTCGCACCAGACAAACGATTATCCTCAACAAAAAATCACCCGGAAATGTCTGAAGCACCAGATTTATTAACTATATATTACAATCTGTTTTCAAATTTATATGGGAAAAGAAGAATAGATTCATCGTTTTCTATGTTAAGTATATAAATCATGTCATCAAATGCCTTATACAAAATGAACATACCATACCTGTCGGCAGAAAAAAATTCGTAATTGCTTCTTGCGCATGTTAAATGTTCTGAAATTATTGTCCCCTCATCATAAAACAAAAATGAACTGTCAGTTCTAACCATTGCTTGGTTTTGGTTTATACGGTAATTGAACCTGTTTCTTACCGGGTAGTCAAGAGAATCAATCTGCTTTGTTTGAACATTTAATCTTAAAACACTGTATTCAGAAAAGATATAAGCCGCATCGTTTTCAAAATTCCCTTTAGCAAAAAAAAACCCGCCAGGAGTATCTAACAAATATGATATCTTCAGTGTATTAACGTTCATTATATTAAAAGTAGTCTGATTAGTATTGATACATGATATTAATAATTCCGTATCTGAAACAAAGGTGGCATCCTCGAAGTTATTACTGCTGAAGTAATTGCTGTTAATAGTGTCAATTATATAGCCTTCATCGTTAAAATTTAGAAATTTTAAATTTTTGTTAAATTTGTAGGCTACAAGTGCATCATTAACACAGAGAATTGCTATATCTTCAGTTGGCGAGTATCCATTATATAAATCAAATGTGCCGCATCGCGTGATTTAGTGGGTACCCCCAACATATAGCGCAATGCATATTTACTAATATTATGGATGATAAATTATTCTTTTCTGAGCTTCTCGGCCTCAAAGACCCTTGGTTTATTACTGATG
>JAAYYB010000079.1 GCA_012515615.1 Fibrobacter sp. | reverse complement strand
CCGGCTGCGAATTCTACTGCGCTTCGTTGCAATCGACGAATCACAGCGGATTCGCCTCTTTCGTGCGCCTGGCGCAGCGAATTCTCGCTGGCGCCTCGCTTGAAAACTGAATATTTAGAGGTACCCTTTACAGAGATTCCCGAAGTATTTTATTGTTTATACACTAACTTAACCGCTTTTACCCTATTTGATAGATGAAAAAAGCACTTTTTTTCTGTTTCCTCCTTGCTCTATCCGCATTCGCTTTTGAAAAAGGGCAAAATCACCGTTTTCATAGAATAATCAAAGGCTTTAATTATCCCCTCTACCGGGAGAGTGACAGGGATATTCTGCTTAATTATCAATACGATGCATACAGGAGCAATAATATTCCAGAGGAAGCGGATATCGATGAACTCCAGAAGAAATCGTTTTATAGAGACATGAATGGAGAACTGGAGCTTGATCTTGATTTCATTTCAAGCAATCCTGTCAGGCGGACAGATCAGAATATTGTCTTTAGAGCTGGTGGAAGTCTCAATGAGAGATCTGTGATTATGACAAATGAAATTCTTGGGACCTTTGACACTTTAGCCGAACGCATGTCAGAGGCAGAAGGGATATGTGCGTACAATCTGTCTCACGAAAAACATTTCGGTTTTAAAAGGCTTAATGGCTTGCCATTTTTTGGAGCTGACGGTCATGTTACCCTTCGGGGAAGTGACACGATAAAAAACTACTATTTACATCATAATAATTGGTCATCTCCGATTCTTCGCTCAAAGGAGATAAACCAGTCTGTGACCCTTACCGGATCCGTGGAGCCTTCAGTGGGCCTGAGCAACAGAAAACCGGTAAAGCCCATTTATGAGGCATTTCTGGTTGAAAGAAAGCTAAAGAAAGCCGGTGCATTGAGGGGGGATCTCTCTGATACTACTATGTATAGTATAGCTGAGCTTATTGCATCGCTTAAAGCCTGCCGTCTTAAACATGACAAATATGAAAAGTTCCTCATGTCCGGTCTGCAGAAAATTCTAAATAAAGACAGCTGCGTTATCGATTCTGCTCTGGATGCCTTTACATTGTTTAAGGCCCGCGAGGGTATCATTTCTGAACTTCCTCTGTTTTATTCCGGTTTTTCGGCACGTATTTATGAGATAATAAGGGCCGGTGGAGAGTGGAATTCAAAATATGCGACAAGAGATTCAACAGATGACCGGGGATTTGAGTTTAATTGGGATCTTATTCCCATGTTGGAGGTGATGTGGACAGTCCCGGTTTTCAAAAGGTTTTTCATCTCACTTAATCTTAAAAAGCCAATTTTTGATGTATCAAATGACCTTTCATACAGCATTTATCCTCAGTTTGGTATCGATGCCTATTTTCTGCTTCTTGACCGTCTTACTGCTGAAGCCGGCTTTACAACGGGAAGATACGGCAAAAGGGAGTTCTTTATTAACGGGGAGCTTGCTTTTAATCTATACATAGAAGATAAGATGGCAGTCAGTTTTTTTGTAAGAGAAAACTTCGTAAACGATAAAAGAAATGCAAACATCACTACAAAGTCGCTTATTGAATCAGCATCGGTAAAGCTTAACTATGATTTTTAAATTACTGTCAGGATCGGTCAATATTATAGCTGCAGCGGGGGCATTTCTATTGTCGTGTGCAGTAAATCCGGCGCATGTGGATTTTTCCTCTGATAGTAAAGAGGAACCCATGGCTGAAGATCTATACAGGATTATATCTGCAACTGATACAAAAGACAGTACCCTTTACGCACTATCGTCAAGTTATCTTTACAGAATTACAGATGACGGATCGGGCCCTTTTGCCGAGAAGCTGATGGAAAACAGGGATTATCTCTTAGGGCTTCTCAGGGACAAAGCAGGAAATCTTGTTGCCACAGGGTACAGAGGTCTGTATAAATTTATCGGAACAGCAAATCGCTTTTCTTTCGATACAATCTATACCTTTAACTACACCCGGTATGCTGATAAATACACCATTGATCGGGGGGATATTCGCTTTATCGACTTTGATGTAAAAGGAAATCTGCTGGTTGTGTGCTGGAATGGAAAGAAGATGGTGATCGATACTGTTTCGGAAATCAAATACAGTAATTTTTCTGAACTCTCAATAGCCTCAAGCGGCGACACGGTATTTCTTTCTCTGTGGTCTCTTAATGAACCAATCAGTATTTTCTCACGTTCAGGCGGAAAAATGCTGAGCTTCCATACCCTGCCTTATGATTCTGTTGTGCTGCAGTCATCTTTTTCGCTGAACGGCAAACTTTACCTGATACTCGATGTGACTGGAGAAATGGGGTTTTCGGGGAAAGATGGCGATGATTTTACCTCAGTCACGAATAAAACAATCATTGCAAGAGTGGCTGGTGAAAAGCTTTTATACGTAACAGATTATGGCCAGTTCTACACCAGATTCATAAAGAGTGCTCCAGATGAGGGCTGGCTTTTCAGCAATTACCATATAATGAAAATTACGCCGGAAAAAACTGTTCTCAAGATAAATTTGAATTTTAACGCACTGTTTCTTGATAATTCCGGATCTGTCGTGATGTTTTATGCTCCGACTCTCAGACTTATTAAGCTCGAAGATCTTCCGGAGTTTTGACTTTCCGGCAAATTTTCCACCCTGTCAATCGTAATGTTTTTGATTTTTTGCATTCCCTGAATGTTTATTTCTCTTTTGTGGTCAGAGCAGTTTTCCTCCGGTTAATTCCTGACTTCTGTTTTAAACCCCCGGTGTTTTCTTCATGGCTGACATTTCGGGAGTATCTCACAAAAGGAATTTCAAAGATGCCACTTACCATTTCTCATCCGGCTCTCTCTATCCCCTTTCGACGATTCGGATTATATACATCAGCACTTTTTCTCGGGTCGATGATGCCTGATTTTGAATTTTTCCTGAGTCTCTCAGACGGCAAAGCGATCGGACATACAATTCCCGGCATTTTTATCTTCTGTATACCTGTAGGACTGATTGCGCTTTTAATCTTTCACAAACTGATAAAATTTCCGCTGCTTTCCCTTGTTCCTCACAGCCACCAGGTAAAACTTTTTCCTGTTGCACAGAGGTTCCGCTTTTTCCCTTTTGGAAATGTCCTGAGGATAGTTTTATCGCTGGGAATCGGGGCATTTTCTCACATAGCCTGGGACAGTTTTACCCACCATGACGGTTTGATGGTCCAGTTGTTTCCGTTTTTAAGTAATCCGGTTCTTGTACTGCCCCAGGGTACAATGAGGGTGTATTACATTCTTCAGTATGCCGGATCATTTATTGGAGTACTTTTGATGATCTACTGGTATCTGAAATGGTACTGGCAGGCCGAACCGCTAAGGCATATAATTCCCCACAGGTTTAAAATCAGCAGGAAGATCGCAATCGGTTCTTCAATTGTCGGGTTCACTATTATGGGCGGCCTAAGTTATGGGTTCTTTACAGTTCCAAATCCCGGAACTGTTGAAATGCTGAAGATGTTCATTACTCATAGCGCAATAGCCACGATGAGCAGCTTTATGCTGGCTTTGATCACATTCGGAATCCTCTGGCACTATTTTATTCCCCGGCACAGAAGAATAAAGCATGTCAAGAAAGGTATGGACCTCGATATCACACCGGCTGGAAATGAAAGCGCTTGATTTGAAAGGACCCGGAAATCCTTCTCAGGTAAATTGGTGATTTTGAATGATCTGTGTGGCAGGATTGCCATTCATCATACTTTTCCTCATTCGCTTCTATATTTCCCAATTCTGGAAAAAACCATGTCAAAAAAGGCTGGTTTTGATACGTTTTTCTTTTCAATACAAGGCTAAATCGCTTCTATTTACCAAAAATAGGCACATAACACTTCGGCCTGATTGTTGCTACTTCTTCGAGAAAAATTACCAATGATCGGAAAAATCTGCGAAAGGAAAACTTTCTATGAAAAACAGGTCCCAAAAGTATCTGTTAATTTCAGCGGTGATTTCAATTCTCATATTTATTTTCTGCGGCAAAATCCCGACTAAAAGTGAGGGTAATTCCGGGAGTCTGGAAATCCGCTGTCTTGTACTTCAGTCTCAACTGGCTAAAACTGCCAGAACTGAAGTGACTGCATACGACAGTCTCATAGTTGAGATCAGCGCTTCTGATATGCCTACTCTCCGGACTTCCCACAAAATTGCCATGGGTGAACCGCTTTGTGAGGCAACGGTTCCGGCTGTTCCTTCCGGAACAGGGCGCGCGGTTAAAATCTATACTATTAATAAAATGGGTCTTGTAATCCACACCGACTCCATCAGCTCAAGGGTAATGAAGATTGAGCCTACCGTAGTTACCTCAATCAGTGCGGTTCTGGTTCCTGCCGCAGGGTCGATTTATATACAAATCGGAAATGTGCCATCTGGAGTAGATTCAATATTTGCCTCTTTTGTCTCTGTGGATTCCACCTGGGCCACTCATGCAAATAGAACATCCCCGAAAGTATCTTTCAGCATCGATAGAATACCTCATAAAACCAAAGGAACTCTAAGTATAGCGGGGGTGAGCAGTTCGGGTGATACGCTGTACTTTACTTCACAGGAGATGGTTTTCAGTGCAATTGTAAGCAGTTCGATCCCTATCTATTTCCAGACTCTTCCCGGCGAAATTTCCATGCAGATTTCAATGAGGGATCCTGGTATAACAGTGGTTTCAGGAAGCATGGGAAATGCTTCTCCGGCAGATACGGAAAGCGGAGAGCTGCTGATTACAGAGATAATGTATAATGCAAACAACTCGGAATACATTGAGGTTTATAATCCTCAATCTTCGGCTGTTCTCTTCGATACATTGATAATTGATATTGACGGCGCATACCGGATAATAACCGATTTACAAATAGGTGCTAAAGGTTACCATCTGTTTGGAAGGATGGCTTTCCCCTGGTTAGGGGATGCTGCTGATTCAACAGGCATAGATCTGGCTTCTTTAGGCAACTGGATTACATTACGGAAAAAAGATATGAAAGTCATAGATCAGGTCATCTTTACAGGCGGATCAAATACTCTTCAGTGGCCGAATGTAGCGGGTGACAAATCGATAATTCTGCTTCAGCCGGCTTATGATGTGAAATCGAATAATTTCGGCAGAAACTGGATCACTGCATCAACGGTCATAGAGGGGAACTCTGCGTTGTATGGTACTCCAGGGGAAGAATAAGTAGTAAGTAGCAAGTAACAAGTAGCAAGTTACAAGTAACAAGTCACAAGTCGGAAATTCCAGGATTATTATTGCTCAAAAAGTGATTTCTGGGGCAGTTTTAATAAATCCTGCCAATTTACGTATGTATTTCCTGCTGCTTTTGACGTGTGACTTCTTATCTATAATTTGCATTTATCTCCTCCAGCAGTTTTTCTGTCTCATCCCACCCGATACATTCGTCTGTAACGGAAACGCCGTATTTGAGCTGTCTTTTGCAGGTTATCTCCTGGTTACCGTTTTGAAGGTTGCTTTCGATCATCAGGCCGCGGATACAGGAGTGTCCTTCTGAGCGCAATTTCATCGTTTCTCTGCAGACAGTGATCTGGTTCATGTGTTTTTTGCCCGCGTTCATGTGACTGCAGTCAACGATAACCGAATTGTTAAGATTGTTTTTCAAAAGAAGTTTTTGTGCATTGTTCAGAGACAATGAATCGTAATTAGGACCATTTTTTCCTCCGCGCAGAATGAGGTGTCCCCAGTTATTGCCGCTTGTTCTGGCGACACACACCTGTCCGTATCTGTCAATACTGAGGAAACAGTGTGGAGAAGAGGCCGCCTTTATAGAGTTAACTGCCGCTTCAAGTGACCCGTCTGTAGCGTTCTTGAACCCCACAGGCATCGAGAGACCGCTGGCCATTTCTCTGTGCACCTGGCTCTCTGAGGTGCGTGCGCCAATAGATACCCAACTGGCCAGGTCGCCTATATATTGGGAAACCATCGGATAGAGCATCTCCATCCCTGCGGGCAGGCCCATTGAGGTAATGGAGAGAAGAAGTTGGCGGGCGATTTTAAGGCCGGAAGCTATATCGCAGGAGCCGTCCATCTCCGGATCATTGATAAGCCCCTTCCATCCGACCGTGGTCCGTGGTTTTTCGAAATACACTCTCATTATGATGTACAACCGGTCGAAATATTTTTGGTGAAGGCGGGCGAGTTTAGATGCGTACTCAAGGGCCGATTGCTGATTGTGGATAGAGCAGGGGCCGGCAATTACAAGCAGGCGCTTGTCTTGACCGGAAAGAATTTTTCTGATTGTGGAACGGGCATGGTCCACAGTTTCAAGAGTTTTCTGTTCCGGCGGCATCTCTACAGCCAGTGCTCTTGGGGAGATAAGCGGTGCGGTTGAATTAAGTGCCGCAGTTGATGTAGTCATATGAGCTCCTTTGGTAAAAAAAAAGAGCCCCTGATTTCTCAGGGGCTCTTAGATTTAGTTTCTATTTGAGTAAAATCAGCCGTGACCCCTGAGTATGGCAGGTGTAAAATACCAGAAATAAAAGTAGAAGGCTGATTTATAATTTGTCATATTTACGTTTCCAGAAAAAGAAAGGGCCCCTTTTTGAGGGGCCCTGGTATTCTGCATATTGAAATACGCCCGAGCCCCTCAGGTTTTAAGCCAGAAGTAAAAATAAAAGGGGCAGGTGTAAATTTTTGTGTTCATAGTCTCTTATTGATAATATATCATAAAATGGACCAGCTGTCAACCAGAGATTTATTATCCTGAAATTTCCAGAAACTCATTAAGAGTTCTGGCGACATTGAGATTGATTTTCAGGTTTAAGATATCCTCCTCGTTTATGGGCTGCTTTCTTTCGGGTCGTCCCTGCAGAAAAGGGATTACCTCTTTTCTGGTTTCATTTGGCGGCTGGATAGCGTTTTTGTCCATATCTGGTCCTTTCTAGAGCTTCTCACAAAAAATTATATGCAACAGTTATGCCATGGCGAAATCTGTAAGGAAAATGGGGTTATTGAGTCAGCAGGTCATAAAGGAAACATTGATGCGTTTCAAATTGGTACAGGCACAAGTCGCAAGTTGCAAGTCACAAGTCACAAGTCACAAGTTACAAGTCACAAGTTAGGAGTCAGGAGTAGGAGTAAGAGTAAGAGTAAGAGTAAGAGTTTTTAAAGGGCACTTTTGTGGTTTCGTAAATTCCGGATCCCATTCCGAGGCATGACCGTCAGGGAGGGCTTCTTTACATCACCGACTTATCATCCTGAAACAGCTTACATCATAATTGGGGATTTTCTGGAAGAGGGTGCCCCGATACAAGTAATTCTTAAGAATAAAGATTTATTTGGAGGGGGCGTCCCCAATATAAAGAATTCTTTAGGAATCAGGAGTTTTTTGGAAGGGGGTGTTCCCCCTTGCGCTCCAGCCCGTCGAAGACGCCGGTCTTGCGCTATCCCCCCCGTGTTGTCCACCACTTGTGAAGGCAGGTAAATTCATCACATTTGCAAACGCTGTTGCAGGCGCACTGGCGAACTGGTGGTAGATTAAAATTTATTGTAGCCTCTCAGGAATAAGACAGGTCAAGTTTGGGTAGTCACAAGTTGCAAGTCAAGAAGTATAAAAGACACTTTTGTGGTTTCGTCAATTCCGTATCCTGTTCCGAGGCCTGAGTGACAGGGAGGCTTCTTCACATCCCCGGTTTATCATCCTGAAACAGCAATTATCCCATACCGGGACTATGGATTGTTTCTGGTATGTAATAAAAGTAACTTTTCAGCACAACTGTTACGGACGTCATGCCGTTGAAAAACGGCCTCCATCTGAGAATTGTCGAGAACAGAAAAATGTTTTCGGTCTTTGTAGGAATTTCGGAACGTGGCGGTATGGATGGTAGTAAGTCTGGTTTATGGATTTCTTAATGTTTCATAGACCCCTCCTTGACAGTCGGGGCTCCGATTATTGCCCCGGTTACCAGGGCGTTGCCCTTCGCTGAGTTAGTTCAGCATTTCAGGCGGTTCAGGATAACCCGTTTCTATCAACTTTCAATGGCTTCTTGAGATAAAAAGGGGGTACCTTGCAAAAGACACGGTCGAGGGCGACCGTGGCACACAGATCCCATTTACAAAAATTATTGCCTAAAACGAACTTATTTACCCGAACCCAACATGCTTGAATTCTTACAGGCTACAACCTGTTTTAATCACCAGGGCATCGCCCTTCGCTGAAATAGGTCAGCCTTTCAGGCTGGCCAGGAATCTTATCCATTTATAGCATCTTTCAATGGCTTCTCGAGATAAATTGGGGGTACTTGGCAAAAGAAACGGTCGAGGGCGACCGTGGCACACAGATCCCGTTTACAAAAGTTGTTATTTAATAGTACTTTCTTCCTTATTTAACAAATTCAACATGCTTGAATTCTTCCAGGCTACAATCAGTTTTAATCTACCACCAGTTCGCCAGTGCAGCTGCAAGGGCGTTTAAAAATGTGAAGT
>JAAYYB010000404.1 GCA_012515615.1 Fibrobacter sp. | reverse complement strand
GCGCGTCCATTGATGACGCGCTTTCCCCCCTTTAACAAGGGGGGCTTTTTACACGCCGCTGCCCTTTGCTGTGAAATCAAAATCGCACTCGGGGCGGCGCAGGATGTTGCGCCATTGGATTTGAAACGGACCCGCGCCGTCCTTGGGTTTATATTGCAACAAGATATGGTTCAGTCCGCTCTCCAGCTCGAGATCGGCAAAGGTGGCCGAGCCGGAGATGTTGAAAGTATCTTTTTCCTCGGAATTGATCCAAAGCGTCACCTCGCCGTCCGCCGTCACATCGGCAAAGGTCTGCGCGCCGGGATCGGGAATGCCGATGTTGCTGCCCAAGTTTTTGCGCACCGCGGGCGAAAACAGCGTAAAATAGATCAGGGTGTCGCCGTCGATCACGAAATCGCCGTCCGCGCTGTATTTTTCCTCGAACCGCGCCGCCGCAAAAATCGGGCTGGTGTGCATGCGCTCGGTGGTGTATTTGGTACAGCGCAGCGCCTCCTCGGGCGGGAGCAACCCGTTTTGAATCGTAAAAATGTACTCGGGATAGCCCTTGCTGCCGCCGACGCTTTCGATCTCGCCGTCAAGCAAAACGCCCGCATCGACCGTCTTTCCGAGGTTTCGCAGCAGATGATTCTCAAAACGCCCGAACCGTATGCGCTTTTCGTGTTCAAAATCCAAGCAAGACAGCCAAATGTCGGCGCCGTTGTACCGGATTTTTGCCGCCAAAATCAACGGCTTCGTGTCGTTTCGGTAACCGTGTTGCGTGGCACAATAAGCGCGCAGCATCTCGGAACGGTTGCCGTGCTCGTACAGCGGCACCATGCAGTTTTTCGGACAGGTCACGACCAGCGGCTTTATTTTTTTGCCGGGTTTGATCATATGGCTCGCCACGGGGGTGTTCTCGCTGTCCGGGCTGCAGTAACTGAAACGCTCGATGCCGCACAAATCCTCGTTGGAGACGCCGGAGAGTTCGGGGATGTCGCCGTATCGAACGCCGCTGTAAATGCCTTCGGGGTCTTGGGTCAGCAGGATCGGGACGCCGGTTTTTTCGCCGATCGTGTCGGCCATTTTTTGATCGACGCGGGGGATGAAGAACTTGGCGCCTTTTCTCGCCGTCGACAGCGCCGCTGCGGTTTCGGTGAGGCCTTCAAGCACACGCGGCGTCCGATTGGCGGCATCGATCTCCTCGGCGCGTTTGAGCATGTTGTAAATCAATTGCTTTGCAGCCGGAATCTCGGTGTGCTTTTCGGTCACGCGCATTTGACAAGCGATGATCCTGCCCTTGCCGACGACCATTTCGAACAGCGGTGTGAACGACAGGTCGCCGTCGCCGAAATCGCCTTCTCCGCTGTCCAGAATCGGCTTGATCCGTTTCCCGTCATCTTTTTGATACATTTTGCGCGCCACAAACGTGTCGCCCGAGATCAGCGTATAGGGGTCATCCGACCACATGGCGAGGTCTTCGTTTTTGAGACCTTTGGTCAACACGGTATCGAACGAGCGGATAAAAGCGCTCTGTACGGGTTTTTGAACGAGTTTCACGCCGGGCAGCGGCGAGATGCGCTGTTCAAAGATCAAAACGCTCCCGCCTTTTTGCGCGAACGCCTTGACGGTTCTGTTGAGGT
>JAAYYB010000006.1 GCA_012515615.1 Fibrobacter sp. | reverse complement strand
AGTACTGCAGACCCATTCTGGCTCTGGGAGGGGATCTGGTGATCAAAGATGGGCGGCATCCTGTCGTGGAGCAGATGAGTTCTGCGGGGCAGTTTATTCCAAATGATCTTGAGCTCATTAAAAAAGATTCCCAGATTCTGCTTATTACCGGTCCAAATATGGCTGGAAAGTCTACTTTTTTGAGGCAGAACGCTCTTATTGCAATCATGGCTCAGATTGGCTCTTTTGTACCGGCATCGTTTGCACAGATCAGCATAGTGGATAAGTTTTTTACCCGGGTGGGGGCTTCTGACAGGCTCTCCAGGGGACAGAGTACGTTTCTGGTCGAGATGATTGAGGTAGCTAATATATTGAACAACGCCACCGATGATAGTTTGATACTGCTTGATGAGGTAGGGAGGGGAACCTCTACTTTTGACGGGATAAGTATCGCCTGGGCGGTTGCAGAGTATCTTCATGAGACAAGCGGGAAACGGGGACGCACTCTTTTTGCCACCCATTACCACGAGCTTGCCGAGATGTCAATTCTCTATCCGAGGATAAAGAATTTCCATATAAAGGTAAAAGAGTGGAATGATCAGATTATTTTCCTGCGTAAGATTGATGCGGGTAGCTGTGATCACTCTTACGGAATCCAGGTTGCACGCCTTGCCGGCATTCCGCGTAAAGTGATTATTAGGGCAAGGGAGATTCTTGCCAATCTGGAAAACATGGAGCTCACCCCCGACCACAAACCGGTTCTTGCCAGGCACCACGAGGAGAAAAACAGGATGGATCAGGTTGAGCTTTTCTCAACTGGTGTACAGATGAATGCCATAGATTCCGCCTACCTGGAGCTTATTCAGCAGATTCGGGCTGTAGATATAGACAGTCTCACCCCTATAAATGCATTGAACATACTTGCGGAGATGAAGAAAAAGGCGCAGGGGTTGTAAGTAGCAAGTTACAAGTCACAAGTCACAAGTCGAAAGTAAAGAATAAGAGCTAAAGATCAAGAGTTTAAGCTTAATTCTCTTCAGAAATCTTTCTCCAGACTTTGGGCTTGTTACTTGTTACTTTCGATCTGTCAAATAAACAGATTATACCCTGAGTTATCCGCCACATTCAAATAAGATGCCACGCCGCCAAACTCGACGCCATCGATGAGCTCCTCTTTTTTTATTCCCATAATGTCCATTGACATGGTGCAGGCAACCAGGCGGACGCCGTTTCGCAGGGCTTCATCAATGAGAACCTGAAGAGAGTAGACATTCTTCTTCTTCATGATGTAGCGGATCATCGTGGCACCCATGCCTCCCATATTCATTTTGGAAAGGGAGAGCTTTGAGGGCCCCCTGGGCATCATCATGCCGAACATATTTTCCAGAAGAGTCTTCTTTACCTTGACATTATTGGGTTTCCTGAGCAGGTTAAGGCCCCAGAATGTAAAGAACAGTGTCACACTGCTTCCCATCGAGGCCGCGCCGTTTGCGATTATGAATGCGGCAACCATTTTATCGAAATCATTTGAAAAGATAACCATTGTTTTGCTTGAGCGCATATCCTGGGGAAGGTTGCATTTATCCGCGTTTCCGCCTTTACGGACAGTCGCTTTGTAAGTGCCTTTATCAACGTTCATCTGAAGAAGTGTATTTCCGGTTCGTTTGCACCATGAGGGGATATCGGCTGCAAATCCCGGGTCGGTCGCGCAGATCTCGACTGTTTCGTTCTCAAGAACCTGGTCAAGACCGCTTTTGAGTTTCATGACCGGGCCGGGGCATTGAAGCCCGCAAGCATCGATTACCAGTTTAACAGCACTGTGCACTGATGAGGATACTGGTGTGCCGTCATCATTTGTGTCCTGCATGGAGCCAGTATTTGTTGTCTCCAAAGTCTCCTCCTTTGGAAAAAAAGCGGAGTAAGTTCTGTAGCCGCCTGAAAGGTTTTTTGCCAGAAATCCGTTCTGAAGAAGAATGCGTGTTGCCAGATGTCCTCTGAGCCCTACCTGACAATATGCTGCCACAGGTCTGGTTTTGTCAATTTCAGAAAGCCTGCTCCGGAGCTCATCGACCGGTATATTTATCGATCCATCAATTGTTCCCTGCTCAAATTCTTCCTTTGTCCTTACGTCAAGAAGAGTGTATCCCTCATCTTTAAGCCGGGAAATGTCTTCTGCATAGCAGACCGGAGTCAGCCCGCTGAGGATATTCTGTGCCGTAAAGCCGGCGATATTAACCGGATCCTTGGCGCTTCCGTAGGGCGGGGCATAGGCAAGTTCCAGTTCAGTGAGATCATTAACCGTGAGTTTATGTCTGACTGCAATAGAAAGCACGTCTATTCTCTTATCGACCCCGTCGTTTCCCATTGCCTGGGCACCCAGTACTCTGCCGTCTTCAGGCGAGAAGAGAAGCTTTATTGATACCGGGGTTGCTCCGGGGTAATAGGATGCATGGCTGGCTGAATGAGTATAGGATTTAAGGTAGGGTATGCCTTTTGTCTTGGCGGTTTTCTCGTTGATACCAGTGACCGCGGCCGTCAGATCAAAAATCTTGCATACTGATGTGCCCTGGGTGTTGGCGTACTTTACATTCCGGCCTGCTATATGATCCGCAACCAGTCGTCCCTGCCTGTTAGCGGGGCCGGCCAGAGGAATGTGCGTTTTAAGGCCAGTGATGTAATCTGTAACCTCTATGGCATCACCCACAGCATATACGTTTTCGGTACTGGTGCGCATGTGCTGGTCAACGATGATTGCACCCCTGGGGTTCAGTTCAATTCCTGATCCTGCCAGAAAGCCGGTGTCGGGACGTACTCCTATGGCAAGGACCACCAGATCGGCAATTAATGAGTGCCCGCTGTTAAGGTCAATCTGAACTTTCCCGTTTCCTGTATCGCTGAATCTTTTCGCGCCGTCACTTGTAAATACCTTTACTCCGTTAAGGCGGAGCTGCTGGGTGACTGATGCGGCCATTTCCGGATCAGCCGGAGCAAAAACCTGATCGAGTGCCTCAACGAGTGTAACACTGACTCCACGGTGTTTAAGAGCCTCGGCCATTTCAAGACCGATAAACCCACCTCCAACTACAACAGCATCCTTTATCTGGCCGGCATCTACCAGTCTTTTAATCCTGTCCATATCAGGGATATTTCGCAAAGTGACAATTCTCTGATTGTCAATTCCCTCAATCGGAGGGCGCATGGGTCCTGCTCCGGGCGAGAGAACAAGATAGTCATAAGATTCCTGATAGGTATTTAATCTGCTTTTAACAGTAACATTATTGTTTTTTGTATCAACTGATACAATCTCAGATCCAGTTCTGACATCGACTTTGAAACGGGTAGTGAAGCTCTCAGGGGTCTGAATAATAAGGTTCTGGCGTTCTCTGATAGTTTCCCCTATATGGTAGGGAAGACCGCAATTAGCAAAAGAGATAAAGTCGCCTCTTTCAAAAAGCACGATTTCTGCCGATTCATCAAGACGGCGCATCCTGGCGGCAAAACTCGCTCCGCCTGCAACTCCCCCTACAACCAGTATTTTTTTCATTTCGGCTCCTGAAAAACTAAAAAAACAGTAGTTACATGTTAATGTGATACGTCTTTACCCGACGGGATATTTCCCTTTACAGAAACTAAATCGTTATAAAATCAACGGTTCATCGGGCAGCTCATTATTCATGTCCGAAGTACCGGGGTAATACTTTTGAAGTAAAGAGCTTACTTCTTTTATGCCACTTAGCACACCATCGATGAACTGCTTCTTTCTGAAGCTCTCCTCCATGTTTTTACAGATATTTTCCCACTCTTCAGGAGAAACTTTGCTGTTTATCCCCCGGTCAGCAACTATTTCCACGTCATTATCGGCCAGAAGAAGATAGATAAGCACACCGTTATTGGCTTCGGTGTCCCAGATATGCATCTCTGAGAAAACCTGCAGGGCGCGTTCTCTGGCCTGCAACCCCCTTACAAGAGAAAAGAAGTCGAGCGCATTTTCAACGGCAAACCGAATCTCCCCGTTGTGCAGCTTTTCGCATTCGGCAATAGTTTGCGAAATGGAATTTAAAAGTGCAACCGGAAAAAGACGGCGCACTGTCAGTTCACTTACCCAGAGGTGCTTGAGAACTCTTTTCAGTTGCATCTGAACTCCTGTTTTTCACTTACCATCTTCCCGATGCACCTCCACCGCCGAACCGACCACCGCCCCCGCTGAAGCCGCCTCCGGATCCTCCTCAAAACCCTCCCCTGCTGCCGGGACCGTAAAAAACTCCCCTTGACATAAAAAGAGAAGAGAAGATAAGGATAAAAAGGAACGCCAGTATGGCAAAAAGAATACCAAGGAAAAGAGATTCCATGAAAATCCAAGTCAGAATAAAAACCAAACCTCCGGTGAATAATCCCCCGAGAATTCTGCCGAAGATGCTTCTTAGAAACATCCCGACAAAAAACAGTATCGGGAGAAGCTCTGCAGCATGAGATCCGTTTCCTTCAGTTCTTCTGGAGGGAGGAGGAAGCGGTTCACCCCTTATCACATCCATCATCGATTTTATGCCAGCCTCAATTCCCTCAAAGTAATTTTCCTGCTTGAATCTGGGTACAATCTGTTCATCGATTATTCTTTTGCTTGCAAAGTCGGTTAGAGCGCCCTCGAGACCATATCCGACTTCGATTCTAACCTGACGGTCGTCTTTGGCCACAAGCAGAATCGCACCGTCATCTATTCCTTTTCGTCCAGCCTTTACGGCATCGGCAAGGCGGATGGAATACTGTTCGATTGGTTCCGGGGAGGTAGTGGGCACTATGACAACTATGATCTGGCTTCCTTTGGTTTTCTCAAATTCCCGAAGAGAAGACTCCAGGGCTGCTTTTTCTTCTGATGAGAGAGTGCCGGTCTGGTCGGTGACATAAGATTTTATTTCCGGCAGCGGTGCCTGAGAAAATACCGGAAATAGTGAAAACAGAACAAAAGAGAGGCCGTAAAGAAACCATCTCTTATGTATGTTTTTAAAAATTTCTGCTCTTTGCTCCACTGATGTTATTTCCTATTTGCCAAAATCTACAGGCGGCGGTTTAGTTATATCTTCCTCGTTCTGCACTGTGAAGTTAGGTTTCGGTGACATCCCTATTATTTTTGCGGTTATGGCAGTGGGAAGTGAACGGACTGTTGTGTTAAATTCCTTTACTGATTGAATGTAGCGGTTCCGGGCAACGGCTATTCGGTTTTCGGTTCCCTCCAGTTGAGCCTGCAGAGCCTGAAATGAGGCGTCAGCTTTCAGTTGAGGGTAATTCTCTGCTACGGCGAGCAGTCGAGACAATGCCCCGGTCATCTCGCTTTGTGCTTTCAGGAATTTGTTGAAAGCCTCCTGATCATTGATAAGTTCAGGCGTCGCTTTTATTGAACCAACCTGAGCGCGGGCCTTGGTTACTTCAGTAAGTACTTTTTCCTCATGTGCGGCGTAGCCTTTTACAGTTTGCACAAGGTTGGGAATCAGGTCCGCACGGCGCTGGTACTGGTTAAGCACCTCTGACCAGTTTGCCTTAACGTCCTCATCAAGGCGTTGAAGCTTGTTGTAACCGCATCCGCTCAGAAATAGAAGAAAGAGGGGGAACAGAAAAATCGATTTGTGTGTTGAAAACATTTTTGCTCCTTTTGAGGTTGAAGAATCTACTAAATATAATAGATCGCATGATATGCTCAATTCGTTAACGGAGACATCTTCTGAGCAGTATTCAACCGATTACAGTTTCAAATTTCTGTTTAAAACCAATAGCTGGCCGGGATCTTTTTAAATTGATAGAAAACAGGGTAGCCATAAAAGGAGGTGAGATTAATTGATCTCAAATATGAAGGCACCTCATGCCCTCTGCACTATGTGACTTGTGACTTGTGACTTGTGACTTGTGACTTGTGACTTGTATCAGCGGATACTATATTTAACAAATTATACTCTACAAATCCCGCTAAGGAAATATCAGAAATATATGCCAATTCGGAGCATGACAGGGTTCGGTTTAGCCGAAGGTTCCACCCCATCCGGTACTTATAAAGTCGAGATCCGGGGTGTAAATAATCGTTTTTTCGAACTTCAGGTGAGACAGCCACGGTTTGCCTCAAATCTTGAACAGCAGATAAAAAAAGAGATCAACGCTATTATCTCCCGCGGTTCTGTATCTGTAATAATTACATGTGACCGTGAGGATGAGGGCACAAAGCTAACCTGGAGCCAGTCTTCGGTTGATGCCTATATGTCCATCTTCAAGGAGATCCGGGGTAAGTACAATCTTGATGGTGGAATACATCTTTCAGATCTGCTTCATTTCAGCGATTTTATCAAGACAGAGACAACAACCTTTGATGACGAAACCCTCTGGAAACACCTTAAACCGATACTTCTAAATTCGGTTGCAGCATTCCAGAAGACGCGCGAGACAGAGGGTGCCTATATAGCAAAAGATTTGAAGAAAATATTGAAAGAGATCAGCCGAACTCTTGCGCAGGTTGAAAAAAGAGCACCGACAAGGATAACCGAGTATTCCAAAGCGCTTACAGAACGTATTAGTAAGCTTGTCGAAACGCAACCCGATCCGATAAGAATTGCAACCGAAGTGGCTGTATTTGCTGAACGACTCGACATTTCTGAAGAGTGCACAAGGCTCAAGGCACATATTGCCAAGTTTAGTGAAGACTTTGAGATGGATGAGCCAGTTGGAAAGAGGATGAGTTTTCTTCTGCAGGAGATGAACAGGGAAGCAAATACTATCGGGTCTAAAGCCAATGACACCGAGGTATCTCATCTTTCTGTCAAGCTTAAAGAAAATATCGAGAAAATTCGCGAACAGATTCAAAACATAGAATAGCGGCACTGCTGCAAAATCAGGAGGAAAAAAATGGCCGATTTACTTGAGCTTGAACTTGACAAACTGGAAAAACGGGGCATAAACCGCTACAAGGCGGTTTTGATGGCGTCCCAGGAAGCCAGATTTATCAATGATCAGATCCGGCTCGACATTGTTAATGTCAGTGAGAAGCCTACGACTCTCGCTTTAAAGCGGCTATTTGAGGGACGGGTTGTAGAGAATGAAGAAGGCGGAGAGATTGCGAGCTGACTTCCCAGAAGTCAGCGTTAACCTTTAACGGCGATTTTTCAAATGAAGGGTACCTACCGAATCCTGATCGGTATTACTGGCGGGATAGCCGCATACAAAGTTCCACACCTTATCCGTCTGCTGAAAAAGAAAGGTGCGGAAGTCAAGGTGGTGATCACGAAGGGTGCTCGGGGTCTTGTTGGTGAGGAAACGCTCAGGACTGTATCGGGAAATCCCGTTTACAGTGATGATCTCTCACTTTATGACATGGACCATATCCGCCTCTCCGAGTGGGCAGATCTTTTCCTCATTTGCCCGTCTACGGCAAATACCATAGCCAAAATCGCGCACGGAATAGCCGATAATCTCCTTTCCACTCTCGCGCTCTCTATACCCGAAACAAAACTCATGCTCTCTCCTGCCATGAACACGGTCATGTGGGAAAATCAGGCTACCAGAAACAACATACAGACTCTTAAAGACAGGGGTATCAGTGTGCTTCCAGTGGGCAGCGGGGAGCTGGCCTGCGGAGTCTGCGGTGAAGGCAGAATGATAGAGCCGGAGCAGATTGCAGAGGTCGCAATTTCGTTTCTGGGTAAGTCCGATATTCTTAAAGGTAAAAAGGTTCTTATTTCATCCGGGCCCACCGAAGAGCCACTTGACCCGGTGCGTGTGATTACCAACCGTTCTTCGGGGAAAATGGGCGCAGCGCTTGCCCGTCAGGCGATGCTTATGGGGGCTGATGTTACATTTGTAAGCGGTCGGGCCTGTCATAGCCTCCCATCCGGGGTAAAGGTGATTGATGTAGTTACTGCAGAACAGATGCAGACGGCGCTTTGCGAGCATTTCAAAACTGCGGATATCTGTGTAATGGCCGCTGCCGTCTCCGACTATCGTCCGGTAAACTATTTCTCTGATAAGATACAGCGCAACGAAAACGGTAATATCACGATTGAACTGACCCCGAATCCCGACATCCTTGCCGGACTGGGAAAGGTTAAAGGAAACCGGTTTCTGGTGGGTTTTTCGCTTGAGAGTTCCGCAGGTGTTCAGAGGGCAATAGCAAAGATGGAAAAGAAGGGGTGCGATATGATAATTTATAATCGTGCCGAGACTTCTCTGGGGCTTTCCACAAACCGTGTTACCATTCTGGGTAAAGATGGTTTCTGCGAAGAGCTTCCGGTCCTCAGCAAAGATGAAACAGCAAGGATAATTCTTCAGCGGATAGCAGAACGGTTAATCGGGGCTCATGCTTGATAAAAAACTCTTCTCAGCCTACCTGCGTCAGCAGCGCCAGCTTGCGATGCCCGATTTTGTGCTTAGTGAAAAGATCATTACCTTAGAACAGAACAAGTCCGCTAAAATCAATAGATCAGTTGTTAAACCGGCTGAAAAAGCTCCTTCGGTTACCAATGCCAAGGCCCCAGGTTCAGCCTCACGGCTTAAGTCGCTGAGGCCCGTTGCCCAGCTAATTCCCCAGAAACCAACAACATCCAAAAAAACGGCTGTTGCTTTTGAGCCCGATCCGGCACTGTTGCTTATGCCTAAAAGAGAGGCGCTCAAAGAGATGCTCTTCAAGGGCTGTAATAAATGCCACCTTTGCGGTACACGCAAGAAATATGTGTTTGGATCAGGAAATGCCGAAGCATCAATAATGGTGATCGGGGAGGCTCCGGGGGCCGAAGAGGACGAGCAGGGGTTACCATTTGTTGGTGAAGCCGGTGCTATGCTGACCAAGATGCTTAATGCCATTGGTTTAAACAGAAAAGATGATGTGTTTATATCAAATGTTTTAAAATGCAGGCCACCGGAGAACAGAAACCCTGAGACATCGGAGATTCTTGCCTGCATGCCGGTTCTTCTGACCCAGATTTCAATAATAAAGCCCAAAGCGATTCTGCTTCTGGGGAGGATAGCTGCACACGCAGTGCTGGGCAGTGCCGACAGTATTGCAAAACTCCGTTCAAAGGTGCATGATTATAATGGAATTCCCTCAATGGTGGTGTATCATCCCGCAGCACTTCTCCGAAGCGCGGAATACAAGAAGCCCGCATGGGAAGATCTGCAGAAATTTCAGGCATTACTGGAAAGTTTAGGAATACATGGTACAGCAGAAAAGTGATACAGTCTCCACGGTGATTTCTGACCGGATCCCGCCCCAGGCTCTAGATGTCGAAAGAACAGTGCTGGGTTCGATGCTCATCGATTCTCACGCTGCAATAGCGGCACTTGAGATTCTTGATGAGAGTATGTTTTATTCCAGCGCAAACGGTAAGATTTTTACCTGTATGCGGGAGATGTTCGAGAAGAACATCCCTATCGATATAGTCACACTTGCTGATGTGCTGAGCAAAAAAGGGTGGCTTCAGTCGGTAGGTGACGCGACATATCTGGGAGAACTTGCAGAGAGCATAGCCACATCGGCAAATATCGAGTATTATTCCTCCATACTGCTTGAGAAGGCGACACTGCGACAGTTGATAACGATTGCCGGGGAAGTTACAACCGATTGTTTCAATGTAGAAAAAGAGGCACAGTCAATACTTGATGATGCGGAATCGAAGATATTCGGAATTTCAGAATCGCGGATAAAGAATAAATTCGAGTCTGTAGCACAGCTTCTTACTAAAGCATTCGAGGATATAGAAGGGTATTCCAAAGGAAGTTTCAAGGGGACAATGACTGGTTTTACCGAGCTTGACGAGATGACAACCGGGCTGCAGAAAGGTGACCTGGTTATCCTCGCGGCCCGCCCGTCGATGGGGAAAACCGCATTTGCCCTTTCACTTGTTCTTAATGCCGCAATCAAGGGTAAGACTCCATCAGCAATATTTTCCCTTGAAATGTCAAAGGCATCTCTTGTTCAACGTATGCTCTGCTCCGAGGCGCGCGTAAACATGCATCAGCTTCGAAGCGGTACTCTTCCCAAGAGGGACCTTCATAAGCTGAGCATAGCTGCTGGTCCTCTTGCTGAGGCACCGATTTATATCGACGATACGCCTGCGATAACGGTTCTTGAGCTCAAGGCCAAGGCAAGGCGGCTTAAGGCTCAGAGTAATCTGGGGCTCGTAGTCATTGATTACCTACAGCTCATGGGATCATCCGGAAAGGTCGAGAGCCGTCAGCAGGAAATCTCACAGATCTCCAGGTCTCTCAAGGGTGTGGCAAAGGAGCTTGATATTCCGGTAGTCGCGCTCTCCCAGCTTTCCCGTGCTGTAGAGCAGCGGTCAGAAAACCACCGTCCGCAGCTTTCTGACCTTCGTGAATCCGGAGCTATTGAGCAGGATGCCGACCTGGTGCTTTTTGTTTACCGGGATGAGGTTTACAAAAAAGATGATGAAACAGTGAGGGGCAAGGCGGAAATTATAGTGGGTAAACAGAGAAACGGTCCGATCGGAACGGCTCATCTTGCATTTATAAAAGACTTTGCGAAGTTTGATAATCTTTCAGAGCGGGTGGATGAGGCCGGAGGGTTTTAAGGAATTACCCCAGAGACCAGTAGCGACGGCGGGATCTCATTTAGTTATATCTATTTCTTAGGGGGCCGAGTTATTTTGGTAGACTATAAGCGGTTAAATAGATGTAAGTTGGTAGTATCCTTAATATATGGTAAAATTATATGTAAGGTTTTCTCTCTCAACAGTTCAGGATGATCGGTGCTGTTTAAAGGGAAAGATTATGATGCTAATTTACCAGCGCAGCGGAATGAAATATGCTGAAAATTGAACACTTGAAAAAACATTTTGGTAACCAGATTGTGCTTGATGATATAAATCTGGAAATAAACCGGGGCCAGATCATCTGTATTATCGGTCAGTCAGGCAGCGGGAAGACCGTTCTTTTCAGGCATATTATCGGACTCATCTTTCCTGACGGCGGGAGAATACTGCTTGATAAAGATGTTATTTCCTATCCCAATATGAAGCCTTCTGAGTTTAACAAATCAAGAAAACGGTTCGGGATACTGTTTCAGGGCGCCGCTCTCTTTGACTCCATGAATGTGGGAGAAAATCTGGCTTTTCCACTGAGGGAACGTACGGACCTTACTACAGAAGAAATCGACAAGATCATTGGCGAATCGCTTGAGATGGTGGGATTGCGTGAGGAATTCAAGTCAAAGATGCCCTCGGAGCTTTCAGGAGGAATGCGCAGCAGGGTGGGGCTGGCCCGGGCGATTGTGATGAAGCCGGAGATCATGCTATATGACGAGCCTACCTCAGCGCTTGACCCCATAATGACAGATAAGATTAATGATCTTATTCTCAGTCTCAGGGACAAGCTTGGAATGACATCAATTGTGGTTACACACGATATCGGCTCGGCCTACAAAATTGCTGACAAAATTGCAATGATCCACGAGGGCAAGATAATCTTTGACGGGTCTCCGGCAGAGATCCGTAAATCTAGAAACCCCTATATCCAGCAGTTCATTCGCGGTCAGCGTAAGCTTCACTACGCAGTCGAGGAAGAGGAATCTTACGCGGGAACTTTCGATCTTAACAAGCTTCGTCAGGAACATTCCCCGGAACGCAAATTTAAAATGCCAAAGTCCACTGGTGGCGAGCAGTAATTTCCCTTTATGAACAAAAAGAGCAAAACTGCTTATGTCTGCAGCAGCTGCGGGCAGGACTATTCCAAATGGCGCGGCAAGTGTGATAATTGCGGCGCCTGGGACACTATTACTGAAATGAGAATCTCTTCAGGCGGCCCACGCTCATCAAGCCCCCAAACTGTCTCTCAACCACGCCCTCTCTCTGAATGTAAATCTGGTGACACGGAGAGGACAAAAAGCGGATTTGATGAAATAGATAGGGTACTTGGCGGGGGGCTTGTAAAAGGCGCCTTCATTCTGATAGGCGGTGATCCGGGAATCGGCAAATCAACTCTTCTTCTCCAGTTTGCCTCAAGACTCTCCTTTACGGGTAAGAAAGTCATGTATGTTACTGGGGAGGAATCGCCGGAACAGGTATCGATGCGGGCCAGGAGACTGGGGTGCGGAGACTCACCGGTACAGGTGGTGACTGAGACTGCAGTGGAATCGGTTCTCTCAGTTCTTGGCGAACACCATCCTGAGGTCGTAGTGATCGACTCAATCCAGACAATCTTTACAGAGGAACTGGAAAGCGCTCCGGGAAGTGTCGCACAGGTAAGGGACAGTGCGGCGAAACTCCTGCGTTACGCAAAAGAAAACGGAACGGTGTTTTTTCTTATAGGTCATGTTACCAAAGACGGATCTATCGCTGGCCCCCGGATCCTTGAGCACATGGTAGATACAGTACTTTACTTTGAGGGAGACTCTGTCTATCAATATCGGATGTTAAGAGCGGTGAAAAACCGCTTTGGTCCCTCAGGGGAGATTGCCCTTTTATCAATGTCCGATTCTGGTCTTTCAGAAGTATCTAACGCCTCTGAGTTTTTCCTTACAAACAGGCACAATCCCCAGGTTGGAACGTCGGTTGTGCCGGTTTTAGAGGGAAGCCGTGTTCTAGTTGTGGAGCTTCAGGCACTTGTAAACAAGTCGCATTTCGGGCTTCCTCAGCGTGTGGCCTCAGGAATCAACCCCCGGAAACTCTCGCTTCTGCTTGCGGTTATAGAGCGCCATGGCGGGATTCTTCTGGGCGACCACGATATATTCTTCAATGTTGCCGGTGGCCTCACGGTTTCCGAGCCTGCGGCTGACTTAGGTATCTGCGCCGCTGTACTCTCATCTTTCCGCAACAAACCTATCAGGCAGGATATAGCCTTTATCGGGGAGCTGGGCCTGGGTGGAGAGGTACGGATGGTGAGCAATATGCAATCGCGCATAAAAGAAACTGCTCATCTTGGTTTTAAAGAGTGCATTGTTCCCCCACCCGGAAAAAAGTCCGACTGGTTTTCTACTTCCTGTGGAATAAAGCTGACTCCTTGCAGAAGGATAGGGGATATTCAGGAATTCATATTTTAGTTTAGAGTTGAAAGTTGCAGGCTGCAATTCCAGGATAAGATCAGGATGAGAAATGGATATAGACTTAGAAATCAGTTTTCTGAAAATATTGTCAAGGTGCTCACTACTGTTCGCATCAAGCAGCTTTTAATTCCATATCACCACAAAAACACAAAAGAACAATTACAGACTGCGACACTCAAGATCACCGTGAGAGAAGCCTATGAGCGTTGTGTCTGAGGTATCGAGGCGGCGTATACAGGCATATATCAGTTTACCATTAAAGTCATCAAATTTTTTTTCATTCCTCCTGACTGAAGGCTGACAATGTAATATCCAGCAGGTTGAGGTTTGCCATTATCACCATGTCTGTTCCAGTTAAATATATGAACGCCGGAATTCAATACACCGGAATAAAGCGTTTTTACAAGCCGGCCAGACGAATTGAATATTTTAATACCCGTATTTGTTCCCTTTACCTCCGCAGGTATCCTGATACTTATGTTAGTTTTAATGCTAAAAGGGTTTGGAAAGTTTGAGATTATAAATTCCTGATGTGAATTGACTAAAGGCATGCCTGCATTTACAGTCACGGGATAATCCTGGAATTCATACGCACCGATATCTATTGTGTCCGCGAATATACGGGGTTTATCAGCAATATCCAGCAGAGGGAGACCCAGGCCGCTTGTGTCGTGCATCCCGGCATTGATACAACGTGAAATCGAAAGAAGAGAGAAGTCACCGCCCGCCGAGTCTGCAAACCGCGGGCTGATGTTTATGATGTGTTTGAATGTTCCTTTGTATTCATCTTTGGAACCCGGGCCGGACAGAGATGACAAGCTGTCCTGGATATTACAGTAGAGAAAGTTTGAAGCGGCACTTGCCGTGGTCAGGTAGATTTGCCCTTCTCCTGATAATCTGGATTTGTTATTCCATATGATAGCGCTGGTGACAGTCGGTGAAGGGCAGCTTAGGCGTATTGCGCCGCCGCTGGAAGCGCTGTTATTCGCTATGGTGTTGTTGGACATGGTAAGAGTATCATCACTATTGAGGCATATCCCGCCGCCGTTTCCTCTGGCGTTGTTGCGGATGACAGCATTACCGGTGAGCTTAAACGCACTGGAGATAATATAAATTCCTCCACCATCACTGGAAGAGTTCCTGGTAATGATGTTATTTGTAATAGACTGGACGCTGGATTTTGCATAAACCCCGCCCCCATTAACATCCGCAATGTTGCCGGAAATCAGATTGTTTAAAATGTCCGATGTGCTATATTCACAGTATATTCCGCCCCCGTTGAGTACGGCCCTGTTATCCGAGATGGTATTACCTGTCACGTCCGAACCACTACCGATGCATATACCGCCACCGTTATGCCAGGAGAGGTTTCCGGTAATGGTATTTTTTATCAACGTAGGGTAGGTATGATCAAATCGCACCCCTCCGCCGCTGCCCTGGCACGTGTCGTTGGAAATTATGTTGTCGGTCAGAACTGGATATAAGTTAAGGACATCCGAGAGTTCATTGCAATACACACCGCCACCGTCATTAAGGCTGTTGTTTGCGGTGATGGTGTTTCCGGAAATCGTCGGGGAAGACCTATAGGAATACACTCCACCTCCGCCGTCATCAGAATCAACGGCGTAGCGCATAGCGGCGCTGTTGCCGGAAATCGTATTTCCGGAAATCGTCGGAGAGGAGGAATTAGAGCAGTATACCCCGCCGCCTTTTGTGGAAGCGAAATTGTTGGTAATCATATTATCCCGTATTGTCGGGGATGCTTCGTAACAGCCCACGCCGCCGCCATTCTTGGCCCTGTTTTGGGAAATTGTATTGTTGATCAGAACAGGCGAGGATTTTTTTCCGCAAAACACTCCTCCACCGTCATAGGAAGCCTTATTCTTAGTAATGTTGGAATTTGATACGACCAGTTTGGAGAAAAAATTCACGCAGATACCGCCGCCGAAATCCCTGGCGGCATATTCAATACGGCAATATTTTATCTTTGACGTGTCATTGGTTTGGGATGTGGTGTCAAATAAGATCGAAGCCCACCTGGCAGATGTATCCTTTGCCGTAAAAATAATGCTGTCCTTTTTTGTCCCCTCAGACAATAGCCTTCCCTTAATGCACAGCTTATATTTGCCCTGAAATTGCACATACGTTCCGGCACCGATTGTAAGCGTTACGCCATTGGCGACGGTAATATCAGTGGTTACTTTCACGGTGTCCGCATTCCAGGATTCATCTCTTTTTATGGTGTCGCTTACTTCGATGCTCGAAGCGTAAAGGTTAGACAGAGAAATGAATAATGAAAATACCAGTTTCCAGTGTCTGATCATGGGTCCACCATAGTTTAAATAACGAGAATTGCCGTATCGGATTTTAAAGACGGACTTACCTTATTATAAAATATCCGTTTTAAAAATCAGTAGTATTCGTTAATTTTTGCAGGATGTGAGGAGAAAAAAACAACTGTGAGCTATTTGCGACCTGCGACTAAAAAACCTCTACCCTGTTTCTTCCGTTTTCTTTAGCCCTGTAAAGCGCCTTGTCCGCCTTCTTTATAAGTTCGTCAATCTGGCGCGCGTGCTGGCGGTAAACTGCGATTCCAAAGCTCATGGAGATCCTTACATCCTCTCCGGTAGGGGCCTTGAAAGGGATCTGGTGGATCTGTTCCCTTATTCTTTCCGCGGTTTCCGTGGCCCCGTTCTCATCTGTTTTGACAAGAACAAGTGCAAACTCCTCTCCACCGTACCTTGAGGCGGTGTCTACGTTCTGGCGGATGCTATCATTAAGATGGGATGCGACTCCCTTGAGGACAGTGTCGCCGAACTGGTGACCCCATGTGTCATTTACTTTTTTAAAATAATCTATATCGCAGATAACAAGTGTGAGCGGGTCATTATAGCGGATGGATCTTGTGATTTCATCTTTAAGAATCTGCTGAAACTGTCTGTGGTTGTAAAGTCCTGTGAGACCGTCGTGTGTTGCAAGTTCGCGTGCTTTCTCAAAGATAAGGATTTTCTCTATCGCCAGACCCGCAGATGTAGCGATACGGGAAAGAAGCTCCTTGCAGGAGTCCGCGAACGCATCCCGCTTTGCAGACTCAACCAGTATAAGCCCCTTGCACTCGTCAACACCAACCGGAACAGCCAGAAAAGAGTTGAGATCTTCCTCTCCGGGTTCATCCTCGAAATACTTTATCTCCTGGTGTTCTTTTGAGAAGTTGCGGCTCAGGGATAAGTTTTTAGCATATGCAAGTGCGGCCAGATTTTTGCCTTTAAGTGAGAACTGACGGTTTCTGAAGGCATCGGCATTGGTTCCCCATGCCCGCAGCACTGTCGCATTATCGCTGTCCTCTGATTTGAGACTTATTGTGAGGCGGTCACAGGCGATAGCAAAGGGGATAATCTCTGTCATTTTATCCAGTATGATATCTAAAGAAAGATTTCTGAAGAACTCTTT
>JAAYYB010000078.1 GCA_012515615.1 Fibrobacter sp. | reverse complement strand
GAGGTTGCCGGAAAAGCTGTTCAGGAAGAGATACTGAGGCGAATTGGCAGAATATAACGGAAAAAAGATGAAGATGAAGATGAAGAAAAGGAGCATAGATTCATGCCGGGCGAAAGAATAAGGATTCGTTTAAAATCGTTTGATCACAATATTCTGGACAAGTCGGCGTCTGATATCGTACGTACGGCCAAAGGTACTGGTGCTCGCATTTCCGGGCCAATACCTCTGCCTACCGAAAAGACGGTATACACGGTACTGCGTTCTCCGCATGTCAACAAAAAGTCAAGGGAGCAGTTTGAGACTCGTATTCACAAGAGACTCATTGATATTCTCGAGTCGACTCCGCAGACAGTCGATTCTCTGATGAAACTGGATTTGCCTGCGGGTGTTGATGTAGAGATCAAAGTATAAGAGGCCTGAAACAGTATCCTTAAAAAACGGGTGTAATATGCAGGGTTTGATTGGTAAAAAAGTTGGAATGACGAGGATGTTTAACGAGGCTGGAAAGGCGATGTCGGTCACTGTAATTCAGGCCGGCAATAATGTCGTACACCAGCTCAAGACCTCCGAAAAAGATGGTTATTCAGCAGTTCAACTGGGTTTTGACGAAGTTGCTGAGAGAAAGATGACTAAGCCTCTTCTGGGCCATTTGAAAAAAAATGGTGCGGTTTTATCCCGTGTTATAAAGGAATTCAAATTGGATTCTGCTGAAGAGGAATTAAAACCGGGACAGCGTGTGGGTATTGAAGTTCTGGAAAACATCAAGTTCGTTGATGTAACCGGGATAACAAAAGGGCGCGGTCATGCCGGTACTATCAAAAAGTACAATTTCCAGCGCGGACGTGAATCGCATGGTAATACAAACGTTCGTGAGCGTGGCTCTGTCGGTGCGAATTCATATCCGGCCAGAATATTTCCTGGTCTGAAAATGTCAGGGCAATACGGTAATGCGCAGAGGACTGTTAAAAAGCTGGAAGTTGTTGGTCTTGATAAAGATGCCGGTCTCGTGTTTGTAAAAGGTGCCATTCCGGGCCGTACAAGCGGTTATGTTTATATAAAGAAAAATGGATCAAGGTAGCACGTTATTTCCAGGATGAATACTATAATGAAGGCAAAATTATACCAGCAGGATGGAACAGTTAAAGGGCAGATAGATCTGCCGGAAGCTGTCTTCGGTGCAGAGGTCAATGAAAGTCTGCTGCATCAGGTGGTTACTCAATACCTCGCTAATCAGCGTCAGGGTACTGCAAAAACAAAGACCCGTGCGGAGGTAAGTGGAGGCGGAAGAAAACCATGGAGACAGAAGGGAACCGGTAGAGCTCGCGCCGGGTCAAACACTTCACCGGTCTGGGTTCGTGGAGGTAAGGCACATGGTCCCGAACCACGCGATTATTATTCTTTGATACCAAAGAAAATGCGCAGACTTGCACTTACATCTGCACTCTCATCAAGAGCTAAAGATGAAAAAGTGCTGGTTGTAGAAAGTATCAGCTGTCAGGAACCAAAGACAAAAACCATAGTTGATATGTTGAAAGCCCTTTCAGTTTCAGGAAAGAAGAATTTACTGATAATTGAAAAGGAAGGAAAGAATGTTTTCCTTTCAGGCCGGAATATTAAAGACCTTGAAATCAGGCCGGTTGCTGAGATCAATGCGTATGACATTCTCTCAAACGAGAATATCATATTCGGTGATGAACGGTTGATCGGTAAAGTACAAGAGGCGGTGGCACTGTGAGTAAGTATCATTCAATAATCAGATATCCATCAATTACTGAGAAGAACACTACTCAGAGAGAAACTCAGAACAAGTACGTTTTTGAAGTTTTACGTACAGCCACAAAGCCACAGATTAAAGTGGCTGTTGAAAAGCTTTTCGGAGTTTCGGTTGTCTCAGTCAACACGATGGTTGTAAATGGGAAAAAGAAGCGTATGGGGCGTTCCGCCGGTTACAAACCCGACTGGAAGAAAGCTATTATAAAGATCCAGGAAGGGCAGACGATTGCAAAGTTTGGTGAGGTTTGAACCCCTAAAGTTTAATAGAGGAAGTGGAGTTTATATATGGCAATAAAGACTTACAAACCGTTGACACCAACTTTAAGGTACAAATCTACCAATAAGTTTGATCAGATCACAACTGATACACCTTATAAGCCTTTGCTTGAATCCAAGACAAAGACTAACGGTAGGAACAATCGCGGTGTCATTACCGTCAGACACAGAGGTGGCGGTCACAAGCGTTTTTACAGGATCGTTGATTTTAAACGTAACAAATTCAACATCCCGGGAATAGTTGAAACAATCGAGTATGATCCTAACCGTTCTTCTTTCATCGCATTGATTAAATATCAGGATGGTGAACGCAGATATATTCTGGCAACTTCTAATATGAAAGCCGGAATGAAGGTCGTTTCAGCTGAGCAGACCGAGATTGCAGAAGGAAACTGCATGCAGCTTAAGAACATTCCGCTGGGAATGCAGGTTCATAATATTGAGCTTCTCGAAAGCAAAGGTGGTCAGATCGCCCGCAGCGCTGGTGCTTATGCTGAAATTGTTGCTAAAGAGAATCAGATGGTTCAACTGAAATTCCCCTCAAGTGAGGTTCGGAATGTAAGGGAAACATGTATGGCAACAATCGGTCAGGTAAGTAATCCTGAGCACATGAACATGGTAATAGGTTCAGCTGGACGTAAGCGTCATCTGGGATTTCGTCCTACTGTGCGTGGTGTTGCAATGAACCCGATTGATCATCCAATGGGTGGTGGAGAAGGAAAGACATCTGGAGGAGGACATCCTGTTTCTCCATGGGGCCAGAAAGCCAAGGGCTTAAAGACCCGCAATCCGCGTAAAATATCAGGCAAATATATTGTGCGACGCAGGTCGAAGTAAAGGAAGAGGATAAGTATGTCGCGTTCAATAAAAAAAGGTCCGTTTGTTGATGGCCATCTCTCGAAGAAGGTCGATGAGGCGAACAAGGCAGGTCAGAAAAAAGTGATTAAAACCTGGTCGCGTCGTTCGGTCATACTTCCCGAGTTTGTAGGTCATACATTCGCAGTACACAATGGGAACAAGTTCATCCCTGTTTATGTTTCAGAAAATATGGTGGGACATAAGTTGGGGGAGTTTTCACCGACCCGTCAGTTTCGTGGTCATAGTGGTGCTGCCAAAACCGACAAAACTGCAGCTGTTAAGAAATAGGGCTGAGGAGGAATCGTGGAATCGAAAGCTACAGTGCGTTATCTGCGTTCGACGGCAAGAAAAACCCGTCTGGTGGCGGATGCGGTTCGGGGAATGATGGTTGGAGATGCATTAGGTCTTCTGGATCTGAATATAAACAAGAAGGTTGCTACTGATATAGCCAAGTTGCTTAAGTCAGCTGTCGCCAACTTGCAGAGTAAGCATACGGATGCAGCAATTGACGTTGATGAACTCCGTATTAAAGAGATTCAGGTAGATGAAGGGCCTGTGATGAAGCGGTTTCGTCCGCGTGCACAGGGACGCGCTTCACAGATCTTGAAACGCATGTGTCATGTAACTGTTACGGTTGCTAATTAACAGGAGGAGTTGTGGGTCAGAAAACAAATCCGGTAGGGTTGAGATTAGGTATAACCCGTTCCTGGTTTTCAAACTGGTTCGCTAAAGAGCGCTTTCCAGACTATCTTTATGAAGATCTTCTTATTCGTAATTACCTTAAGAAGAGGCTTGAACATGGTGGCATTGCTGCGCTTGAAATTGAGCGTACTGCCAAAAGGGTTACTATCGGGATTCATACATCCAGACCCGGAATCGTAATCGGAAAAAAGGGTGAGGAAGTTGAAAGACTCAAGGGTGAGCTTCAGCATCTAACTCAAAAAGAAATACAGATCAACATCCGTGAAGTCAAAAAACCTGAAATGGATTCACAGCTTGTCGCAGATAATATTGCGCGTCAGGTTGAGAAGAGGGTTTCTTATAAAAAAGCAACTAAGAAATCAATCTCAACAGCCATGCGTATGGGCGCTGAGGGGATTAAGGTCCAGATTTCAGGACGTTTGAATGGTGCTGAGATAGCCAGAACTGAAACCTACAAAGAGGGTAGAATACCGCTGCATACTTTAAGAGCGGATATTGATTATGCGACAGCGACTGCGCACACTACCTACGGGTGTGTGGGTGTCAAGGTCTGGATCTGTAAAGGCGAAGTAATCAACCGTACTGAGAAGCAGCCTGCCAAAACCGGCGAAGGCGTGCATGCGTAGGAGGTTTTAGAGAGATGCTGTCACCGAAGAAAGTAAAGTGGAGAAAGACACAGCGCGGGCGGATGAGGGGACTCGCTACCCGTTGCAATAAGATCGATTTCGGAGAATTCGGTCTCCAGGCTCTGCAGCCGGGATGGATAGATAACAGGCAGATTGAAGCGGCTCGTATTGCTATGACCCGTTTCATCAAAAGGGGTGGAAAAATATGGATTCGTATTTTTCCAGACAAGCCTTATACTAAACATCCTGCTGAATCCCGTATGGGTAAGGGTAAAGGGGCTCCTGAAGGCTGGGTAGCTGTCGTGAAGCCGGGAACAGTCATGTTTGAAATGGCTGGTGTAAAGGAAGAGACCGCAAAAGAAGCACTGCGTCTTGCTGCTCAGAAGCTTCCTATACCTGCCAGAATCGTTGAAATAGAGAAATAAGGTGTAAATGATAATGAAAACAAAAGAAATTCGTGATTTATCACCTGAGGAATTAACCAAGAAAATTGACGGCTGGGAAGAAGAGCTTTTCAATCTTCGCTTTCAGGCAAAAATGGGGCAGCTTGCAAACCCTTTGCAGTTGCGCCATGTAAGACGTGATATTGCCAGAGCAAAGACTATTATGAATGAAAAGGCTGAACCCAGGGGCGTTTCTGAGAAGAAATAAAACAGGAAACGTATAGTTCTGTTCCAAAGAATAGGGAATGAGAATGGCTGAAAGAAATAATCGTAAAGAACGTATAGGTGTTGTCGTTAGTGACAAGATGGACAAGAGCGTAGTGGTGAAGATTGAACGTAACTTCATGCACCCGGTCTATGGAAGAATTGTAAGAACCAGTACCAGATATGTTGCTCATGACGAAAAGAATGAAAGTAAAATTGGTGATACTGTAAAGATCATCGAAACCCGGCCGTTATCAAAAACCAAAAGATGGCGTGTTGGGGAGATTCTGGAAAAAGCAAAATAGTCTCTTGTGAGATAAAATAAGCAAGTAGAGGAAGATATGATACAGGAAGAAACATGGTTGAACGTTGCCGACAATTCCGGCGCAAAGAAAGTTGAGTGTATCAGAGTTTTAGGTGGGACCAGCAGGCGTTACGCCACTGTCGGAGACGTTATCGTTGTTTCTGTTAAAGATGCTCTCCCTAACGGTGCTGTCAAAAAAGGTACTGTGGCCAAAGCTGTAATTGTCAGAACCAAAAAAGAGTACGGACGTAAGGATGGTACCTGTATCCGTTTCAGTGATAATGCTGCAGTGATAATTAATGACACTGGAGAACCGAAGGGAACCCGTATTTTTGGGCCGGTTGCTCGTGAACTTCGTGAGAAAAAGTTCATGAGAATAGTTTCTCTGGCACCGGAAGTTCTTTAAGGATTGAGGAGATTTATATTATGGCATTAAGGCTGCGGAAGAATGACATCGTTCAGGTGATCTCCGGTGAATATAAGGGAAAGACCGGAAAGATCCTGAGAGTTATTCCCGAAAAGAACAGGGCTATTGTTGAAGGTATCAATATGATCAAAAGGCACACCAAGCCCAACCCCAAGAATCAGCAGGGTGGAATAATGGAGAAAGAGGCATCTATTGCTCTTTCAAACATTATGCTTGTGTGTCCGAAAACCGGCAAACCTACCCGTATCGGTGTAAGCATCCTTGAGGGTGGCAAAAGGGTAAGGTTTTCCAAAAAGGCTAAGGAGTTGATAGAGTGAGTACAGGAACAAAACAGGCTCCAAGGTTAAAGCAGGCATATTTAAAAACTGCGGTCCCTGAGCTCATGAAGAAATTCGGTTACAAAAACGTGAATCAGGTCCCTAAGCTTGAGAAGATTGTCTTGAATATGGGTGTAGGTGATGCGGTTACCGATGCAAAGTTGGTTGACGAAGCGGTAATGTGTCTTCGTGAGATCACTGGCCAGAAACCTGTAGTCACACGCGCCCGCAAAGCGATCTCAAATTTTAAACTCAGGGAAAACATGCCTATTGGATGCAAGGTTACTCTCCGTCAGGATCGTATGTGGGAGTTCTTTGACCGTCTGGTTTCAATTACCATACCCCGAATCCGGGATTTCCGCGGACTGTCAAGGAAATCTTTTGACGGAAGAGGTAATTACACTATGGGAGTAAAGGAACAGATCGTCTTTCTGGAAATAGATCGTGACAAAGTTTCCAAAATTTCCGGGATGGATATCTGTATTTGTACATCCGCTGGTAATAATGATGAAGGCTTGGCACTCCTTGAACAGTTGGGAATGCCTTTCCGGAAATAACGCAGGAGAAATCGACGTGGCAAAGAAAGCATTAATAGAAAAAAGCAGAAAAAAACCGAAGTTTTCAACCCGTAAGTATACCAGGTGCAGACGTTGCGGCAGGCCCCGTGCTTTTATTCGTGACTTTGGTCTCTGCAGAATCTGTTTTCGGGAAATGGCTTTGAAGGGTGAAATTCCAGGTGTGGTGAAAGCCAGCTGGTAAACGTGAAGAAAGGGATTAGGGATGTTGACTGATCAAATCGCTGACATGTTCAATCGTATACGGAATGCCATACAGGCAAAAAAACGCACTGTGAATCTGCCTGCCTCAAATCTCAAGAAAGAGATTACACGCATTCTGTTCGAGAATCATTTCATAAACAAGTATGCTTTCGTCACAGAAGAAGGCAAGCAGGGGACTATTAAGATTCTGCTCAAGTATGATGATGAGCAGCGCAGTTCAATTCAGGGGATTAAAAGAATCAGCACACCCGGACGCAAACAGTATAAAGGTGCACAGCAGGTTCCCAAAATCCTTAACGGGATGGGAGTCGCTATCGTTTCTACATCAAAAGGTGTGATGACCGACAAAGACTGCCGCAAGATGAATGTCGGCGGTGAGGTGATCGGAATAGTCTGGTAACCTTCTGATGGCTGGAAGAATCTGATAATAATAAAGGAGTAAAACTTGTCGCGCATAGGAAAAGTACCAGTCAAGATACCAGGTGGGGTACAGGTGTCTATTGTCGGGCAAAAGATCGAGGTCAAGGGAAGTAAGGGGACTCTTTCCCGTGAATTTCCCAGGGACCTGAAAATAGAATCTAAAGACAATCAGGTCACAGTTTCACCTGCTATCGAGAGTGAAAATGTCAAGGCTCTGTGGGGGCTCTATAAAGTACTCATTGACAATATGGTAATTGGAGTTTCTGAAGGCTATAAGATAATGCTTGAAATTGTCGGTGTGGGATACAAGGCGGAGCTTAAAGGCAAGGATTTGAATGTTTTCGCCGGTTTTTCCGGACCCAAATTTTTTAAGGCACCCAAGGGAATCACCTTTACAGTCGAAGGCGGCACAAAGGTTACCGTTGAGGGGATAGACAAGGAAATTGTCGGTAAAGTCGCAGCGGAAATCAGACGCATTAGACCTCCGGAGCCCTATAAAGGCAAAGGGATAAAGTATCTGGGTGAGAATATCAGAAGAAAAGCTGGAAAGACTGCGGGTAAATAAGATCATTTATTGGAGCAAATTGAGATGAATAATTCTGAAAGAAGACTTATTGAACGTAAACGCAGAGCCGAGCGAGTTCGTAAATCAATCGCCGGGACTCCGGAGCGGCCCCGTCTTTGTGTGCGTCGAAGCTTAAATCACATTTACGCACAGATCATTGATGATCAGAGCCGCAGAACAATAGTCGAGGTTGGCAGCAGAGGTAAGGAATTTGCCCAGAAATTAGCGGGCAAAAAAGTTACAAAAACAGAAATTTCCAAGATGATTGGTGAAATGCTGGCTGAGCAGGCTAAAGAAAAGGGTGTTACTGCTGTAGTATTTGACAGGAAGGGATATCTTTTTCATGGCCGGGTGAAAGCCCTGGCTGAAGCTGCCCGCGGTAAAGGGCTGGCTTTCTGAGTAGCGAAAGGGGATTGTGGGTTGAATAAAGAAGAGATGTTTTCAAGCGGCGGTGAATCCCAATTGACAGACCGTTTAGTGGCGGTGAGCAGGGTTGCCAAGGTGGTCAAAGGGGGACGGCGATTTGGTTTCAATGCTCTTGTGACTGTTGGCGATGGCAATGGCACAATAGGTATTGGGATGGGTAAAGCAAACGATGTTACGGAGGCGATACGGAAAGCCGTAGAGAATGCCAAGAAAAATCTGGTACATGTAAGTATCGTTAACGGAACTATACCTCATGAAGTAATGGGTCATTTTGGGGCAGGAAAAATCGTTCTCAAACCGGCAGCGCCTGGAACTGGTGTCATTGCCGGCGGACCAGCCAGAGCTGTTCTTGAACTGGCCG
>JAAYYB010000077.1 GCA_012515615.1 Fibrobacter sp. | reverse complement strand
TTTATCCAGCGTCCTTTCCTCACCTCCCAGGGGGTGGCGAAATGCTTCGGAATCCGGTGGCGACTTAAATCGGAATCAGGTGGCGGAATGAATCGGAATCGAGTGGCGACTTGCGTCGGAATACGCAGTATTAGACGATCCCTTTGTTTCTTTGTATTGTAGATCATCTCATCCACCGTTTCCCGATCCAGAATCTTATGTGGCTGTTGTTTAGGCGCTCTGAAGGATTTGCTCAGCAGCGGCATGCTGCAGGGATTTCTCATATTCAGGGAACAGCGATCAATGATGAAATTGTAAAAGGCTTTCAACTGGGCATACCTCAGTCTGCGTGTTGATTTCGCCATGTCTTTGGTCAGATTTTCCAGGAAATGAAAGATCTCATCGGGTGCAATGGTTTCCATGTCTCTCTGCGAATAGATCATCTCAAATCTTTCCAGCAGAAGACTGTAACTCTCAATGGTTCTTTGTTTATGGTTGGATTGAAGATAGTATTTGAACAACGTTATTGCTTCTTTGGTTATCATACTGCACCTCCCATTTATTGTTCTGTGAGGTCTTTGGGGTTTGAGTATTATAAAACTTTACCGAGACAAATGAGAATTTTATTATTCGTGGGATGTGCAGAAAGCACCTACAAGTCAATGCATTTGACGATCTGGTTAGCTCAATTATTACGGGAAGAAAGTGTGCATATTCCGGAAGGCCATTCACCCCAATTATCTGCGGCTTTTATCTATCATAAATTTCTTTATGCCTTTTATCTGCATGGTGCAAAAAAAATCAACAGGACTGCTGTTCAAATTTTTTCATATTCAGGAATCTGCAATTCGACCCTTATGCTTTTTGGCGTCCATCTTTGAGCTGCTATCTCTTCATACGTTTTTTGTTTATGGTAATCCTTCTGACATTCTATGGCTTGCCATTTATCAAACTCTTCCCGCCATCGCAGCGCCTTCTTTTGCCAGGTAAGACATGTTGAACGCAGCCAGAATTCCAGTTCGGGTGAAAATGGTTCGGTCACGGGCATCGGCGGAATTTGGGCCACAAGACCTTCCACGTCCCTTTGTTTTTTGTCGGCGTGAAGTAGAATAATCGGCAACTTGTATTCAGGCCCGAAATCTATGTCTTCTTCCGGATTAGTAGACTCAAGACAATCATGATAGTTTCGGCACTGCGGGCATTTTTTCATCCTGCCCGACCACTCGGTAAGATAGCATTCGAAGCGGCTGATTTCCGGGTTATCTACAGTAAGGATACGGGCATCAAGGATCAGGATAAAACACGGGAACATGATCACGTCGGTAAAATTCTCACAAAGATAATAATTGAAGGGCATGTGATTCAAAATGGATGAGATGGTTTCTGCTGTTGGCAAATTGGCCAGAATATTGATGTTGTTTTCTATGGATCGAGAAACAGGCACAGACATTTTATCACCATTGTTTTGTGTCGGCTTTATTGAATTTGTGCACAGGTAAGTACTCTCTTCTTAAAATAATTAGTGATGTGTCCCGCGAATCAGGATACCCTGATCTCCCATGCTCACTTCTACTACCGCATGATTATCAATCGACAACAACCCAATTGTAATAAGTTTCTGTATATCAGACACTTCAACAACGCGAGTCATTCGCACCGTGGCATCTGTCTACAGATCTGGTTGGCTGGCTGAAGTAAGAAAACTTTTGTAACCTACCTATCCGCAATGACTCCAATGATCACAATCATCACAGTCGCATCTCGAATACTGTTTGGTCACATACGCCTGATCACTTTCATCAAACGCAGCCGAGACGCTTTTAATCTCCTCCTGATCGAAGTCATACCCATTTGCCTTAGCTAGACTCAGTCGTCCGGCAACGTCCTGTGCCGCCATGACTTTCGCCCAAAACGCTTTATCCATCTTCATCCGCTCTATGAAGTCCTGCGCCTGTTCCAGTGACATTTGAATATCCTTTCTATTTTGGTGTTGTTTGGTTGCGATTTCATCCTAATTAAACGATCAGGATACCGCTTCTTTTCTCGAAATAATAAAAGCTTCAGCCGTTATTCTACCTGCTCGCCTGACGGTTTCGGGCTATGCGCCACAGACAGCGAGATGACCCGATAGCCGGTTTGCTCGGCAAGGACTGCCCCCGGTTGCAATATGGTGGCGCAAATTTCCTGGGTCCGTACCGTATCGATATATCCTTCCAGATAGTCTCGGAGCCGAGTCCTGTATGGTGAACAGTATTCGATACTCTTCCGGTCGAGATACTTGGCCAGCATCCGCCGATGGGCGCAGCCGCCTCCGCAGATGGGTAGCACGGCGCAGATCCTACACTCGGGGTCGCGGTAGGGATCGACGCCTGTCGCGTATTGTGCCCGCAAAACGGGATCAGAGATTGTGTCTTCGTCATGGATACTTCCCACGACCATGGCTGGTCGCCCCACATCATTCCAACACTTGTATAACTCTCCAGCTGGCCCTAATACAAAGCTTTGGTGTCGGAGCGCCACACAAGTTCCTCCTAGCTTGATACGGGGGTGTAGTCGACCAGCCGGGAAAATACCATGACAGCGGGCCAGTTCCAAGGTGAAATCGGACCACTCGTCCGAGTCCAGACAACATCCGCCATCGTAGTCTTGGCCTCCTAGAACATCCACACGACCTGGATAGACGAAGAACTTCTTTCCTCGGAAGCGCGCTAGCAACTCAGTGCGCAGGTCAATGAAATCTTTAATGTTGTGTTTGTCTATGCTGACTCGAATGTTGCACACACCTACCCAGTCCGAATTCATCAGGGCCTCAACATTTTCAAGGATTCGCGCAAATGTAGGACCGCCTCCAGCCAGGAACCGACGGGTGTCGTGTATTTCGGATGAGCCGTCCAAGGTGATCTGGATGAAGTCGATCTTGAGGTCATTCAGCCGTCTGATCTTCTCCCTGTCCAAAAGGTAGCCGTTGGTGACCAAACTGGCCTTTTCGTAGGCCAGTCCCAAGGACTGGAAACGCTCAGTGAGGGCGCAGATAATGTCGAAAGCCAGAAGGGGCTCGCCACCATACCAGGCCACGGACAAGGTACGGATGTTCTTGTAGTCTTTAATCCAGGAGATAAGTCGCTCCTGGGTATCCGCGCTCATGAATCGGCTGTCCTGTTGATTCAACTCGTAGCAATAGGGGCACCGGAAATTGCAGCGAAGCGTTGGGCAGATAGTTAGGCCCAACGTTGAGGTATCGAAACAGGACAACTGTCGGCGGTACTGCCGAACCAGGAGCAGATTCTCCTCCTCGCCCGGTTCGACGAGTACAAGCTTCTCATGCATCAGGCTCCAAAAGCCGTTCCCTTGTGTGTCTGAAAATGCCTGCTCGCTGAGATACCCCTCTAGCAAACCATAGTGAATCTCATCCAGTTCGATGAGCGTGTTGGATAGGGCGTTATAACAGAACCGGCCATATCTTTCAGACTGAAACAGCGTGTTATAGATCGACCATTGCAATGACATTATGGAATCCTTTCGTTCTTTCCGTTTATTTCCGGTGGTCGCTTATTGACCTGTTGAAAAACGCTACCGTCTGAACATCTTCGTATTTTATTTTACCATCTCAACTGGCCCATATGCTTCCGCATAAATTATGCAGTTGCGTTTACTTTAGCTTGATGGAAAATATTCTTGGAAGAAATATTGTTTGTTAACATCATCGCCATCTACATAAGTTTTCTTTTTGCATTCACCTTCCGATCCTCTGCTATCTAGATTTTTATAGATATTAGTGTTAACAAAGCCATCCAGTATTTGTGCAACTATCAAGTAGCCACCAGAGAATTGAAGGAAATGCATTTCGATACTAGCTTCTATCTTCAATTCCACAAACTTCCTTCTATCTGCTGATACTGGCAAAACATCCTCGGCAGTGAATGATCCCTTCATAATTTGTTGGGGATTGATGCCGTAGTAGTCATCGATAAAGGCCTTGCTTATATTAGCAATGATTAACCTGTGGTCATATCTATTGTTAACCCCTACAAGGAGTCTTGCAATATCGAGAAAAACAAGCTTGTTCATCTCATAAATTATTCTGGATGAGCCTATCGGCAATAACGTTATGTTGTCCTTTAGCTCAATCCAAAATATTGTATCTTTGTCGACGAGTCTTAAATCACATTTCTTGTTTTTCAAATATGGATAGTCGAAATTTGTGAAAATCGTAAAACACGTTTTGGCGGATTCTTCAACAATAGTTTTCAAACAGTTCTCGTTTGAGACCACATGTACCGTGGACAAAAATGCCTTTAAATTATTAATAAGCATCTGCGTTCTGCTCATATATTTTGTACCCAACGGCCAGCATCACAGTGTGCATGCGTCTCGCCGTCCCATGCACACTGTTGTAATGCTTTTGCTATGCTTTTCCGCCACCTTTGCCACCAGTTAATACTTTGATCACAATACCGCCAACAACCACAACGATACCCACTATGATTTCACCCCATCTCTTCTTCTTATGCGATTTAGTAGATTCGCAGGCAGGGCATAAATCATTTTCGCCTTCATTCAAACGACGTCCACATTCGCTACACTTTTTCATATTATTT
Source organism: Fibrobacter sp. (assembly GCA_012515615.1). Classification (GTDB taxonomy): domain Bacteria; phylum Fibrobacterota; class Chitinivibrionia; order Chitinivibrionales; family Chitinispirillaceae; genus JAAYIG01. Next base: position 9,177 of record JAAYYB010000077.1, on the reverse strand, counting down.
CTCCATTATTTCCATTGGCTTAAATTCTATTTCAATGCATTCAAATTCATTGTTTGCTAATGAGCGACATTTATTTATTTCATCAATGAGTAATGGTTCATTTTTTAAAAAAGAAAGCCAGGGTTCTTCTCGAAACTTATTTGCTTTTGCTGGTATCAATCTCGCCTTTTGCGCAGCTGTTTCGATGCCACTGGATTTAAGGTTCGATAGATTGTTGATTAGAGTTGCTGATGCTGCATTTGCTTCATTGATCGAGGCATAGCATTCAGATAATGTCTTTATACCAAGCAAACATGCTTTAAATGACTCTTCGGCAAGTGCAAATTTTTCTTTTGCGACAGTTGCTTTATTTGTAAACCAGTTATCCCATAAACCTATTTTGATATTTGGTGCATCTTCTATTTGCATTTTTAAGGACCGGACTGTCTTTTCGATTCCAGTGTTCAAGGTTTGTATCGCATGTTCAATCATTCTTGATTGCCGATCAATGTCTTGTACCATCATTGCTTGTTCAAACTGCTTAACGCCAGAGGAAATTTCAGATATTCTATCATTGTGAAACTCATTTAGGATTCGTGATATTCCTTGCTCTATTCTGTTTAGTTGCATCGCTATACTTAGTAACAGTATCTGAGAGCCTACGGTTGTCGCCGCTTTTACAAGTGAAGGACTGACGGTTTGAAACTTGGCATGTTCGATAATTTTCCCATCTTTATAAAACACACCTTTAAAATTACCCACTGAGTCTTTAAATAGCCGTCCACCTTCCGGGGTAGAAACCAATTTATAAACGGTCTCATGGCTTAATGTGCTCGCAATTTCTGGAACTCCTGATATACATCGTAACTCACTTAATACTGCACTCCGATTTGCTGCAACACTTTTTGAATGAAAATAATTATTTGTGGTGGGTAAATCAATATCGGGAGATTGATATGGTATTATGGCCTTTGTCATTTTGCCTCTGTTTTGTCTTTATAGTATTATTAGAACTGCTCCATGCGCTTGATTCTCATGTGGGATTCGTAGCAGTACGAGCAGCTCAAATTGCATGCCCCGTGAGATTATCAGCATACACATGCGTAACCCGCATTTTCTTTTTGCCTATTTGTAACTGGTTCCACAGTCGCAAACTCCGCATCTCGTTTATTCTTGATTGTCACCCAATTGAGCCTCTGTAAGACTGCCTCTGTGTATCGTCATCTCAGATTGGGTGCTGTGCTCCCAGTTCGTCCAGCCAAGATACTGGAGAGCCGTTGTGATATTTTCCTGTTGGTCGATTGGCGCAGCTACACCAGCAAGGATTCTACTTCCCGGTGGTATCACCAATGGGTGTCGCCATGCAGATCCGATGTTTCTACACCAGTATGCGAGTTCTCCTTTAAGGACAATACACCATCCTGCAACTTGTGCTGAAATAGAATCATTTTGCAGGAAGTTCTGTCGTAGATCAGAAATGTAGTCACTGCTTGGAGTCGGGTGCCGAAACCAGATGTGGTTTCGATTTGCGTTATCAAGCCCACGACATTCTGATAGACTCTTGAGTTCCCATACAGTAATATGCAGATTAAGATCGATGGATAAAAGATCAGGTTTCCTGTGTCCAACGAAACCAAGCTGATTACGAGACGGAGAATTCGGGCGAATGACAATACTGCTTTCCAGAAGGAGACAATGCGCGATTAGATCCTCAAATTGGTGTGATGCCTCACTCATTAATCTTACCCGCCGAACAATTAATATATACACCAAGTATTGTCCGAAATTTGATTTAACATACTCCATTTATAAAAAATATAAAATTTAAAAATCGTAATCAAATCAGATATAACGTCAATCAATCTTTTATTAGTTCTTCTATACCAAAATCACATAACATTGAGTAAGCCAGCCAGTGTCAGCGAAAGGGATTTCCCAAAATCGGCTTAACTATAATGCTTGCTCCAGTTAGAAACATCCTTCTCTCCGTTATCTGATTATAACCGGGAAAGTAAGATTTTAAGAGAACAACACACTTGCTTTGCGGTGAGTTGATTTTAAAATACTTTCAATCCGCATCATGTACCAAATATTGTTTCAGCGCCTCTGTTCTTTCCCTGGTCATGGAAATCATGCATTTTAAGCGATTGGCTTCTTCCGTTTCCGCATCGCAACTGCTTTCTTTTTTCTTAATCCAGGCTATCTGCTCGCTTTTCAGTTCTACTTTTGCGCCGGGACTAAGCTGGGGCATGATTTGATTATAGACATCATTGATCTCTTGATCAGCTGTGGCAAACATTTGTTTTAGACTCTGCAAATCTTCCCCGGCGTTGTCTGCTGCCGGATTGCTGTTTTCGGTCGAGATAAGCTGGCGCACATGATAACCGAGCCGGTTGTTCCCACAAGTTCAAATAAATGTCCGATATCCATAATCATTTCCTCATATTAATTATTGCTGTTTACTTTTTATTTTTCTGCTTTTTTTCGTTCGCATACAGTATATCTATTTGCTCGTTAATGACCCTTTCAATAAAACCATCGGCTCTCCATGACTCCCATAAGCTATAGATACCCGATCCGCGAAAAAAAGTTTTTTCCATTTCATATTCAGTTGCATTTTTTGCCGCTTGAGCGCGAGGGTTTTTGATAACGCCGGTAATATATATTAATTGGGCATCGGTAGGTTCCGGTTTAATTTTCGGATATTGATGGACAGCTATCAAATAATACAAGTATTTTAAAAATTGGACATTATTTTCGGCAATGAACTTCGTTTTTTCTTTGTCCAGCGCGCCGCTTTTTATGATTCGATGGAGATCATTTTTGTTGACCAACAGATTTAAATAATCTGTTACAATTTTGTTAGGGGTTACGCTCTCATCGACGGCATTAATTATTTGTTTCCATCCTGGATTGACAATAATAACATCATATTTAGTAGAGGCAAATCCAGACACCGCAAGACACATGGTTAACATCATACAAATGAAACTTACTGTTTTTTTCATGTTACCCTCCTTTTAAATTAAACTTCTTTGGTTAATAAAAAACTCCCCAAAATGAACGTGGAGCAAATAGGGACACCCTAAAGTTGTTAAGTATCTTTTTGATTGCTCACTGAAATTTACCTATTCCGTCGGATTCAAAATGATTTGAATTATAATAACTTAAATACTTAAGGGTGTTCCTCTCGTTTCCCTTGATACGGCTTGGCAAATTATTTTTTCCATCTCAATTTTTAGAGCCATCTTCTCCGCCTCGGCTTTATATAGAGACTCTTTAATTGTGGAAATTTCATTTTGAACGGTTTCAAATTGCTGAATATTTTCAATTTCTCGTTTATGAACCATTCTAAATAATAACCAACTTAATCCCGCTCCTACTAAAAAAAGATATGATACCGGCACAACCATTGACTGCTCTGAAACCGGACATAGAACGTCAACTTCTAAAACTTCATTTACCTGTGACATATGCAATCCCTCCTTTTTAAAATAAAAAAACCTCCCCAAAACAATGAGCATCAGTTTTGGAGAGGTCTTGCGCTAAAAATAAAACAGGTCTCCATGAGCAAAAACTGATTACTCAGGAGACCAACTTTTTCAGATCTCTAGGGCCTGTTTATGTCTATCTGATGGATAGATTCACAAGCAAAATTTTGAAATACTATAAAGACGGCGGTTGAAAATGTCAATCAATGTTTTTTTCCGTGCGTCTATACCTAAACCACATTATAACCAGCAACCCCGTCAAAGTCAGTGAAAGGCTGTTGCCAAATATGAACACGATGTTTTTAACATACAGCGCATAGGACAGGATAAACGACATCCCGATCATCAGAATAGCCAGGTATGTCCCGCTCAGTCCTGTGATGCATTTTGTCCTGTAGGTTTTGATAAGCTGGGGAACGGAACTGGCGCACATGATGACCGAGCCGGTTGTTCCTACAAGTTCAAATAATCGTCCAATATCCATAATCATTTCCTTTCCTGCTTCTGCAATTCTCTTTTTTGGGCTTTTGTCATTGGATTGCCATACAGCACTGGATCGCCATCGTCATTGATCATGGGGATGATCAAAACAGCATTGTCACCGGTTTGCTCTTTTTTCTTTATTGGATTTTTTTTCAATTCCTTTTTGGACAGGATTCTGCTCGCGCACCATCTGCCGCGATAATCAAGCTTAAGAACATGGTCGGTATTGAAAACTTCGTTTGTCCACTTCAGAAAGTTTTCAAAAGTATGCTCAACAACCAGTTCCTTGGGAGTCTTGTAATATTTGGGCGGTTCACAAAAGGCGCAGTAATACTTACGGTTCTTCCCACGGCGCACGCAACATTCCATGTCTTTAATAAAATCAATGATTTCTCCTTCATAGCGAGCAGCGATCTCCAGCGTACTATTTTCATCTACCCAGCAGCGTATCTCTTTGGCAACATTTTCAAAATCGATCTCTACATGGTTGAATTCCCTGTTCTTGTAATAGCGAATACTGCATTTCTGGTTAAAGCGATGCTGATTTTCTGCAAACCACTCCCGGAATATTTCACAGATGCTGAAATCATTTTCTTTTTTTGTAGTCATTACGTAACTCCTTGGTCATTTCCGTTAGTGGCGATCCATACATCACAGGATCGCCGTCGCCTTCAATGATTGGTAGAATCAGGACAGTATTTGAGTCAGTTTGTTCTTCTATGGAAATTTTCAGTAACTCCTTTTTACTTATCACTTTGCCTCCACTCCATCCCGAACCATATTCAATTTTTAAAACATGGTTATTATTGAACATTTTATTTGCTATCTTTAAAAATTCCTCAAAACTGTGTTCAATGACCAGTTCCTCCGGCGTTTTGTAATATTTGGGTTTTAAACAGAACCCACAGTAATACTTTTTATTTTTGTTTTGCCTTACCGGGCATTCTAACCCACAAAACATAAAATCCATGATTTTCCCCTTGTGGTATGCGGCCACTTCCAGGACAAGACCTTCAGACACCCAACTCTGTATTTTAGGACCGATATTGTCAAAGTAGATGTGCACGCGCTGGCGCCCCCCGCTCTTGTAGTGCCGAATTCTGCATGGCTGATGAAAACGGTGACTGTTCTCAGCAAACCAGTCTTTGAAGGTTTTGCAGATATCTAAATCATTTTCTTTTTTTTTAGCCATTATGTAACCTCTTTTTTCCTTTCTTAAAAATCATAGTCAAAATTCACCTTGATCTTTACCCAGATCTTCCCGACGCGGAGCAGATCCTCCCACGCCAAACCCGTATGGTCGTAAAGCTCATGAAACAACCAGCACAGATGCAACGGTTTTCCATCTTTATCCCTGATCAGGTGGGGAGCGTCATTCCAGGAGGCGTTGGGATTGTATTCATCAATTGAATGATCCATGCTCGCTATAATGTTGTCGTCCTTATCGCTCCATTCCGGATCAGCCTCTTTCAGTAAAAATTCTATCTCGCAGGACAATTCCCCTGCCGGATGGTCTTTATGAATTTGCCTATATCTTTGATGAATGGACTTCTCCACGTCAAAGAGCCGCTTGTTCAGGGATTGAAGTTCTTCCTGTTGCTCATCGGTCATTTCCCAATAGGACGGAAACTTGTCCAAATTAAAGAGAACATCATCGGCGTCAGCGCCATTCCATACCTGTAGAAGTTCATCTTTCAACCGGATGACGGTTCTCCTGATCAGCTTGAAGAGCATGGAGTTTTCATCACCCGCGCCGCCATTTTTTAATCCGGGATTGTCAGAGATCGTTATTTCCATCAGCATATTGCCATCTTTGTATAGCAGAGTCGGTTTTGCGCCTTCGGGAAAAGCTTCTTTTTTTGCCACCCAGAATTCAGTCGGGATGCCAATGATGGAAGAGTGACAGTAATGAGATAGATATTTCGGGTTCTTTACGGCGATAATATTCATGATACATCCCTCCTTTCTCGATTATTTTATAATTAATATAGGTAGCAACCTGCTCCAAAATGAAAAACCTCCCCAAAAATGAACGTGTTCACTTAACGGGAGGCTAACTTTTTCAAACCTCGCAGGGTCTGTGTATGATTACCGGTTCGGCAGTCACCCAGGCATAATTGTCGCTACATCAAATGTCTTTTCTTTCCTCACGGTTGATTGGCGGCATGATGTCATCTTGATAAAACCAACCTTCTTCCAATTCCTGATTCTTTGGTCTGAGCAGAGCTTCCAGAAAAGATTCTTTGACCGCTCTTCCGTAAGCATATTTTCCAAACCTGCCGTAAAAATCCGGAATAAATGCCGCCCGCTTCTTTCCCAAGATTGCCAGAAGTTTGTCGGCAAATGTTGGCTCTGAAAATATAATGGTCATGTCTGGCTACCTCCAAAATAAAAAAGGCCTCCTTGAGTTTGCTGATTACTCAGGGAGACCAACTTTTCCAGATCTCTTAGGGCCAGTTTGTGTCTATCTGTTGATAGATTCACTGGCAATGTTTGATCTTAAAATACTACCGATGATGGGGGATGTCAAATGGATTTTTTCTTTATATTATTTCTTTGTTCTTGGTTATCGATAACACAATGAAAGAAAGCATATCCATAAAAAATCTTTGATACTTTATTTCAGGAAGAAAGTCGTGATGTGTGATCGTCTTTACATTTGATGTCAACAAAACTCTGTCCAATGACATTTCAATATGATTAAATTGTATTATCTCTATCGGCTATTTTTTTGAACGCCGCTCTCTTTTCTTGCCCTTTACTTGCCTCTTTTTATAGTAACCGTTGTTTTTTCGACATATACGCGACCTGACTCAATGTTCTCAGGGCTAAATATACACGCATGCTCTTCTTCTTGTGCCTTAAACATCGCAGCACGCAAACTTTTTTCCTTTGAAGAAGGCTTCCCGCTATTATTCCGATTCTTCTCCTCATTGTATTCTCGGTATGCGTCTTTCCATTTATCTGAAACACCCTTGCATTTATCTTCTCGTGGTCCTTGAGTTTCTCTTACGGTTGGAGTTTTCGTCTGTCTGGCTTGCCAGCCAGTAAAACCCTTATCTATGGCAGCTTTTTGTTTTCTTTGAAAAGCTTCTATTTGGCGGGGATCGTCACGTTTAAACGTTGATCGATCTTTAACTTTTGCGTATTCCGGCGGTGGTGTGGTCGTTATGTGCTCAACGCCTTTTTTGTCTGTCCAAGTGTATATTTCTCCGGCAAACGCCGTGTTACTAAAAATTATCAAACACAAAGTGATTAAAAATAATATTCTCATTAAATGCCTCCTGCTGATATTTTGGCCGGGGGATTGCGAAACAAACCTTTAAATCATAACAATTGATAACAGTCCGGTCTGATCATCTAAATTTTTGCTGCATATCCCTGATCTCTTGCTCTCTTTCCCTAAATTCCCTTTCTCTTTTTTCGGTTTCAAGGATGTTTTTTATATCTTCAACGCTACGCTTTAATTCGTTGTCTTTTCTTTTCGTTTCCCTTTTGTCTATAATGCTTTACCCGGAGCATTTTTGTGGTTTTGTGTATATATTATTCCTCCGACGTTTCGCATCCTGAAATCCTGTTTTTTAAGGGTTTCAATAAAGTCTTTCAGTGCTGCCATTCATTTTAGCGACCCCTTGCGCTGTTAATGCTCCACTGATATTCAGCCCCGGCATCTCCAACGACAATGTCTATTCCGAAATCCTTTGTTGTAAGAGGTGGGATATTAACATCAACGTAATAGGTTCTTGTTTGTTTTATTCCGTTGAGTAAAGTTGATATGTCGATTGTTACTTGCTCCAGTGTTACATCGGAGTTGCCGTTGTACAAATTGCCACTGTATCTATTGCCGTAGTGAAGTCCCGCGCGTCCATTGATTTGGGCAATTTCATCTTGCGATAAATTGTGTGAAGAAAAATTTGATATTACGACTAATGCAATAGATATAACTATTATGGGAATCGCAATAGCATAGACCCATTTAGAACTTCCGCCTGCTTTATCTTGTTCAAATGAATAATCTTTATAATGATGAATCTCTTGTTGCTTATTCACTTGCGGCTTACTCTCTTGTGATAATCCTCTTTTCTTAATTTCTTCCAATACTGTATCTATAGCTTTTGATAATTCGATGTCTGGAATATTGTTCGACGCCTCTGTTGACTTTGCCCGATTGTAGATTTCAATCAGATCATCGCCGGGTATTGTGTTAAGTCCATTTTCGTTTATGGTGGATTTTAATAATGCAACAAATTCTTCGTTTTGTTGTTTCACTTCTAATTCGGTTGTGGTGATTTTTTGAACTCTTTGTACCGATCTTGATTCCGCATCTCGAATAATACTTTCTGTTTCCGCTTTTTGTGGATTGCTTCTTGCCCAGCTAAAAAGGTAAATAATTCCGCCACAGCAAATCAGCCCGCGCAAGAAGGCGGAAAAGAGACTATATCCTAAATACTTCCGCTCTAGATCTTTCCAAACAGCATAGATAAACGCTATAAAAATGGCACCAGCTATAAATATGACCCATCGTAATAATTTATTCCTTACAATTCCTTCTGTATTATCTATCTCGTTCATTCTGGGTTTATAAGTTTCAAGCCTTGCGATGACTGTACTTTGCTGTCGCGGTAATTCTTGGGTAGTTTTACTTTTGTAATCAGGACCATCTTTACTTAAAGATGGTTGCGCTTTTTCAAGCCTTTCGCCGCAGTAACGACATTTTATAGCTGCAGCCTGAATCTCTTCATCACAATAAGGACATTTTTTCATAATCCTCCCCCAGCCCCGGCCTCTCTCTTTACAAATCCAAAACGCCGTACTCTTTTTGCGACAATATTTTTATTGATTATCGAATTAAATTCTCTTGCTATCTTTTCAACCCACCAATATTGGTATTTAAAATATCCCCAATTTTCAAACATAATAAAAAATTTTCAAAAAATACTTTGATTTCCTGATCCTGAAATATTTTTTTTAACTTGGCTACACTCTTTTTCTTGCGTGCCATTGCAGAAATTGATGAATTTTGAAGATTCTGCCAATAGTCGGTCATCAACGAATGTGCTCTTTTAGAACCTTCCTTAAAATCGATAAATACCTTTGTATGCCTATTCCGCTGATTTCGCCACCTGATTCCGATGGAAGTCGCCACCCTGTTCCGAATCATGTCGCCACTCCGGGGTCGGAGCGAAGCGACGCTGGTTTTTGGTTGTTTGTCATAACTTACTCT